>JBFLZA010001598.1:0-1000 GCA_040756535.1 Cyanobacteriota bacterium | reverse complement strand
GGAAAATTGCTTGCTAGTAGCAGTGCTGACAATACCATTAAGCTTTGGAATTTGGACACAGGCAAAGAACTATTTACGCTCCAAAATGCAGGCTGGGTAAAGTCTGTTGCTTTTAGCCCCGATAGCCAAAAGTTAGCCAGTGGCAGTAAAGATAGCTCCATTAGAATTTGGCAGCTAAACACTAGCAGTCCGACACTGATACAGACTCTCGCAGGGCATTCCCAAGAAGTATCTTCTGTTGCCTTTAGTCCTGATGGACAAACTCTTGCCAGTGGCAGTATGGATAAAACCATTAAGCTGTGGCACTTAGCCGATGGCAAATTGTTGCACACTCTCGCAGGGCATTCTCGATCTGTATGGTCTGTTGCCTTTAGCCCCAATGGGCAAACCTTAGCTAGTGGTAGTTATGACAAAACAATCAAGCTCTGGAATCTAGCTAGTGGCAAACTCCTTGCTAACTTTGCAGGACATACCAAGTCTGTATGGTCTGTCGCCTTCAGCCCCAATGGGCAAACCTTAGTAAGTGGCAGCGCTGATGAAACCATCAAACTTTGGTCTATACCCCGCGATAGTACCGCTCATACTCAAACACTTGAAAGATATTTAACATCGAGTCGTAGCTAAACAAATGCAGTCCATCTCTAATGACTAACGGAAAATTATCGATATATTCTGGTTCAGCAATGCCACTTTTTGTAACTAATGAGTTAACTGTTCAGAAACTCACCAAAAACTGATAGCGTCAAACAAAGGAAGATATCGTTGTGGACGTTAAAGCTTGAAAACCCGTTCTAATTATTGGCAACTGCTGCATTATATCCGCCTCGAGTGGAAAACCATCACCAAGGGACTTGTTGGTATTTTGGGGTACGTGCTGGCAACATTAGTGCTGATAAATCTTGCCGGTAAATTGGCAACTCCCTTTGCACAAGGTAATGTAGTAGCGATCGCTCAAATAACTGGTAGTTGTGCCTTAGTATTTCTTGTTAGAGGCTTATTT
>JBFLZA010001597.1:0-1001 GCA_040756535.1 Cyanobacteriota bacterium | reverse complement strand
AATAATTTCAAAACCCTTCAAAATACTCAAGAAATTGAGGTGAAATTCAACGGGCAGCGTCAGTTTATTCAGGTCACTCCTTGGCGCGATCGCTTTGGGTTAGACTGGCTGGTGGTTGTCACCGTCCCGGAATCTGATTTCAATTCCCAAATTAATGCCAACACTCGCACAACTATCCTCCTGTGTCTGGGAGCATTGGCAGTAGCAACGATTTTAGGAATCTACACCTCACGCTGGATTACTCGTCCCATCTTAAAGTTGAGCCAAGCATCCGAAGCGATCGCCACCGGACAGTTAGACCAAACGGTGGAAACGACCAACATCAAAGAGTTAGATGCGGTGGCACAATCCTTTAACCACATGGCTTCTCAGTTACAAGATTCTTTTAACGAACTGGCACAGACGAACGCCGAATTGGAAAATCGAGTTCAAGCAAGGACGGCAGAACTTTCACAAACCCTTACTGATTTGCGGCATACCCAAATACAACTGATTCAAACCGAAAAAATGTCCAGTTTGGGACAATTGGTTGCGGGAGTAGCCCATGAAATTAATAATCCGGTTAACTTTATTCATGGCAATTTGATACATACAGAAGAATATGCTCAAAACTTGCTGAATTTAGTGAACCTTTATCAACAGGAATATCCCAATTCCACTGCAAACATTGAAGATGAGATCGAAGAGATCGACCTCGACTTTCTCAGACAAGATTTTCCCAAGTTATTGACCTCAATGCGAGTAGGAGCCGAGCGCATTCGGGAAATTGTCAAATCTCTCCGCAACTTTTCCCGTTTAGATGAAGCAGAATTCAAAGAAGTGGATATTCATGAAGGATTAGATAGCACATTACTAATCTTATTGAACCGCTTGAAACCAACTTCTGACCATCCAGGTATTCAAGTCATGAAAGACTATAGCCAAATGCCGTTGGTAGAATGCTATCCGGGGCAACTCAACCAAGTCTTCATGAACGTGCTGTCGAATGCAATTGATGCGTT
>JBFLZA010001596.1:0-1001 GCA_040756535.1 Cyanobacteriota bacterium | reverse complement strand
CTTGCACATCTGGGCGTTGAGAGACAGCTTGGCTATTTGTCATGTCATCAGATATCTTCTTGCTAACAGTTTCACCGTCGCTACAAACAGCTTGACCATTGCTAAGTGCCGTATCCCAAAATGGAAAGGGTCTGACCATCCAAGGTGCATACAGGTAGCCATTGACCAAACTGGCTTTGATGACAGTGGGATTGATATCTTGCCCGCACAACCTCAGAGAATAGTTGGAGGCATACAGCAGCATTCGACCAGTACCCAGGCATGGGTCTAGTACAGTTTTATCTCGGTAGTCTTCCCCACGCATCAGCATTTCAGTCATCATGTTGACTACGGGCATTGGTGTGGGATAGAAACCAAGCGATCGCCCGTGTTTGTTTGCTGCTAAGATTGCACCAAAATAGTCCCACGGATAGCAGATAAGCCAAGCCAAATTGAAATACTGATACAGCCGCATAGATGCACCTTCACATCCTGGTGGCTCAACAGGAAGAGTGGGTTGCCCTGGATATCCAAAGGCATAGAGAAGCCAGTCAAGGAAATAATCAAAGTACTGCCAGCTACTCCAACCCAGCCAACTACCGTGTTTTGGAATCAAGTCGAGGCACTTCTCGATATGTACTCGTGCCCCACTTCCTTCACCTTCAGCATTTCGGCATGGGCCAAAGTCAAACTCAATCTGTGGGATGGGTTCATCCAACATCTTGCCAGCTAGCATTGTTTCTCCCCAGTACTCCCACCGCTGCCAGGTGAGGACATCTAGGTGAAGCAAAATTGGGCCGGTAGCGATGTTGTTTGGGTTGGGTGATTTGACCATCCAGCCGTGTTCCAAGTCTCGCTTTAAGTTTGGGTCAATTTTGTTAGGCTTCCATTTAGTCAGTTTGTGTTGAAGATGGTAGAGTCCTTTCTCGTTTGCCATATAGCTATCGCCACGAAACATCGGTTAGGTGTGGCGGTAGCCTGTTATTCAAGTTAATCAAATAATGTCAGTTGACCTCCTGCTT
>JBFLZA010001595.1:0-1002 GCA_040756535.1 Cyanobacteriota bacterium | reverse complement strand
ATTTTCTCAAAGATGCGATCGCGCTTTCTACTCATTTGAACCAACAAGCCGATCCCGACGCAAGCCTGAAAATGAAAACGAAGGGTAAAGGGCACAGTCAATACGAACCCAGATTAGAAGCCAAAAAATACCGTCGTCCTTCCCGTCGGACTCAACAGCAGGCGCTTGACCAAGTGTATCAAGATGCGGATTTTTCAGAAAAGATGGAAGATGAATAAGAAAGAGGGTTACATTTATGCAGCAAATCGATCTCGCTGAGGCATCTAAACATCTGCCCAACTTAATTGAGGCGGCGCTTCGTGGTGAAGAAGTCACGATCTCGAAAGACAACCAACCTGTTGTCAAATTAGTGCCAGTGTCGCCAGTTAAGCGTCGCCCTCAGTTTGGGAGTGCTAAAGGGTTAGTTACAATATCTGATGACTTTGACGAGCCGCTAGAAGACTTCAAGGATTATATGTAATGAGGCAGCTGCTGGACACCCATACCTTTATTTGGTTTGTGATGGGCAATCCAAGACTCAGCACCAGAGTAAGGGCGCTGATTGAGGCTGAGGAAAACGAAAATCTGTTCAGTACAGCGAGTGTTTGGGAAATGGCAATTAAGCACAGCAGTGGCAAGCTGAGCTTCGGTCTACCCTTTAGGGTGTTCGTAGCACAGCAACTGAGTCTTAATAACATCGGACTGCTGAATATTAATCTAGACCACATTGAAGTTGTTGCTACGCTACCTTTGCATCATCGCGATCCATTCGATCGACTACTAATTGCCCAGGCTATGGTAGAAAGGCTACCGATTCTGAGTGCTGATTCTGCTTTGGATGCCTATCCGGTCACTCGGCTTTGGTAAATACAACATATCCAATCGTACTATTAGCGACGGGCTGCCCAGTTGCGTCTGTCTACTTTCGCACCGCCTAAAATCTCCACGCTTCCAATAATGGTGTTGTCAGAAATGCGCCCATTAAACTGCATTGTTACGAGCTTCCCTTGCTTCGGCTGTGTA
>JBFLZA010001594.1:0-1003 GCA_040756535.1 Cyanobacteriota bacterium | reverse complement strand
GTATACCACCATATCTCATGACCTCGTTCCACCAGCTTGCGAGCAATAGGCAAGGCAGGATTGACATGTCCAACGGCAGGGATTGTGCCTATGAGAAAACGGGCCATGTCCGATCGAAACTCCACAACGAGTAGTAACTGTTAAATTTCCTAGAACATCAGTTTAGTAACCGGAAAAGCTGCTATTAGATGATTAGATTTCTGAAGCTCATGGGGGATGGGACGTATTACCCGTCCGGCGAATACAGTTTGAAGGTACGACAGCCTATCCAAGCAAGCCTGATAGTACCAATTGTTAGATCAGTTGGCTAAATGGGGAAGGTTTGATCAACAGAGGGGTGAAGCACTGTTTGCCTAATCATACATAGTGAGTAGAGAATATCCGCATTGCTTCTGGTTCACCAGCACTCTTTCGTACAAATACCAAAATTCAGCCCTGCTAATTTAAAGAGGACTGAAAAGTTCTAGTAACAAGCTTTTACGTACAGCTAAACAAAATCACCTGAGTGACCTGACTGAGATCACAAAATATTTATTAAAGGTCAGTCAAGATACTTAGGAATAATTTACATTGTTTCTTGGTTTAGGTAAAGATACTTGTAAATACTTTACAAGGGTCTGCTACTGCAATAACTTTCAGTCACTCAAGCGGCTGGTTGAACTCAAGATGTGCGATCGCCGCTACTGAACGAGAAATCAATAGTAACACATAAGCCTCTTTCACCGATTACACCAACTGCTCTAACAGCGGCTGCATCTACTGATCTATCAACGTTGCTCATACTCAAAGCCTCGCTTAAATCATGTTGCTTCGTTGTAAAAACCATTCCACCGCAAAAAATCTCGAACACCCAATACCAATATGGAAGTATCAGAATTTCGGTCGCGTTATCAAGCAGGAGAAAGAGATTTTCCTAATATTCACTTGTCTGGGGCCAACCTCAGCGACACTCAGTTGTTTGGTATCAACCTGAGTGGTGCCGACTTGAGTGGTGCCGACTTGA
>JBFLZA010001593.1:0-1004 GCA_040756535.1 Cyanobacteriota bacterium | reverse complement strand
GTTAGCAATGCTAGTTTTGGAAAGGGGGGCGATCTGACGATGACGGCAGATACCCTAACCCTCATCAATGGTGCTCAAATTTCTTCTATTACCCAAGGGCAGGGGAATGCAGGAAACATTAACATCAACACTCCTATCCTGCAACTCAACAACGGAGCAATTAATGCTTCGACTTTTAGCAACGCCCAGGGCGGCAATATTAATATTTCGGCAGAGGAATCAGTCAATCTAACAGGCAGCGTTTTTATTTTCAACGATGTGGTCAGTAGACAAGAACACGACCCAGCTTCTATTAGTATCTCAGCAGCAAGTTTTGCCTCAGGACGTGCCGGAAACATCACCCTAAATACGGGGCAATTGCAGCTTCAAGACAGGGCATTACTGGGTGTGAGCAGTTTCGAGACAGGAGATGCTGGTACTTTGCGCGTTAATGCTTCGGATATTCGGCTAGATAACCAAAGCATCATTGATGCCCTCACCCAATCAGGAGAAGGGGGCAATATTAATCTCCAAGCACATAACTCATTGCAGTTGCGCCGCAATAGCAGCATCACCACAAATGCCATCGGCACTGCGACAGGCGGCAACATCAACATCAACACCGGCACCCTTGCGGCTTTAGAAAATAGTGACATCAGCGCTAATTCCCAGCAAGCTCAAGGTGGTACAGTCACTATCAATGCTCAAGCCATCTTTGGTTCTGTGTTTCGCAGTCGGGATGAACTGGAACGTTTGCTCAACACCACTGATCCGCTTCTGTTAAATCCTTCCCGACTTCCCAGTAGTGACATCACGGCAACGGGAGCGAATTCTTCATTAAGTGGTACTGTCACGATCACAACTCCCGATATCGATCCCACCAGTGGGTTATTGCAATTGCCAGAAACTCCTGTGGATGCTACCCAATTAGTTGCTTCTACCTGCCGGCGGGGTAAGAATCAAAGCGAATTTACTGTCACCGGCAGAGGCGGTTTACCCCCGAACCCTTATGAGGCCATTGCGGA
>JBFLZA010001592.1:0-1004 GCA_040756535.1 Cyanobacteriota bacterium | reverse complement strand
TGGAGACGACAGGAGCTTGGGAACTGGAAACTAATGCCAAGATTATCCTCACCAAGCTAGGAATTGAAGACTTTGAGGCGCGTATCGGTGATTTATCAGGTGGCTATCGTAAGCGCATCGCCTTAGCCGCCGCCTTGCTTTCAGAACCGGATGTGTTGCTGATGGATGAACCAACAAACCATCTTGATGCGATGTCAGTAGAGTGGTTGCAGAGTTATTTAAACGGTTATCGCGGCGCAATTTTGCTGATTACGCACGATCGCTACTTTTTAGATCGTGTCACCAATCGCATCCTTGAAATCGACCGGGGCGATCTTTACACCTACTCTGGCAACTATTCTTACTACCTAGAAAAAAAAGCTCTAGCAGAAGAATCCGCCGCCAGCAGCCAACGCAAACATCAAGGCGTATTGCGTCGCGAGTTGGAATGGCTAAAACGAGGGCCAAAAGCTCGCAGTACCAAGCAAAAAGCCCGCATCGATCGCATCGGTGATATGCAGGACAAAGAGTTTAAACAAGCTCAAGGTAAGGTAGATATTTCTACTCCCGGTCGTCGGATTGGGAAGAAAGTTATCGAACTGACCAATATCTCCAAAGCTTACAACGATCGCACTTTAATTAAAGACTTTACCTACAAATTTAGTGCAAGCGATCGCATCGGCATTATTGGCGGTAACGGTGCAGGCAAAACTACCTTAGTTGATATCATCACCGGACGCATTGAGCCAGATTCCGGTAGCGTTGAGATCGGTACAACCATCCACATCGGCTATTTCGACCAGCATTCTGACGAACTACTAGAAGCCCTCAACGATTCGCAGCGCGTCATCGATTACCTCAAAGAAGTTGGGGAACTCGTTAAAACCGCCGATGGTACCGTTATTACTGCCTCTCAAATGTTAGAGCGTTTCCTCTTTCCAGGAAATCAGCAGTATGCACCGATCAATAAACTCTCAGGGGGTGAAAAACGCCGCCTATTTCTCCTGCGAGTGCTGATGAGTGCG
>JBFLZA010001591.1:0-1004 GCA_040756535.1 Cyanobacteriota bacterium | reverse complement strand
GATGCGGTAGAAGAAATAGAGAGGCTTTTTTTATGTTGTTACGCAAGTTGATACTCGCTGTACTGTGTCTTACCCTGGTGGTCGCTATCGTAGCTTTACCGGTAGACGCCAACTTCCGACTCAGCTCAGACCGGGCCATCGAAGAAAGCCTGACGTATCAAACCTATTCTGCAGAATTGAAAAATCGGCTTGGTGAGAGCTATCCATTCAATGGCTTTAGCATTGCTGTTGATCGTACTGGTATCGGACAATTGCACTCTAGTTGTACAAACTCGCGAAAATATCCACGCCCCGCAACACTTTCTCAGAACAAAGGCTCAGATGGCTTCTTCCAAGATTGGGCGGTGCGGACCACGTATTTGACGCGAAAGGGCTGGATTCAACTCAATTTCCTGGGTGCAAAGGAACTTTGGGGAGAACCCCGAATGCATTGCGTAACGGGTAGAGACTTTTACACTTTTGATGCGTCGTCAGTCTATAACAATGAGCCAAATATCTACCATCTTGACCTGAGCTTCGATGAAAACAAAGTGCTTGATGGCTTTCGAGTACGTGGTATTGGAATTACGACTCCAAGTTGGATCACTAAGCAAGGACTTTCATCCAGCGCAGAGGAAGAAACCCACCGATCATCTGTACACCAGAATTGACAGGGGGACGTGCATCCGCCCCCTGTCAATACATCAATGACTCAGCTCAGCGACTCGCCAAATCACTGCTAAACAATATTTCCCGAGACTATGCCTCTTAAAAGCCTTTCCATATTCGGAAAGAATCCCAGTGTATGCTCTAGACCGGGTTGCAATGAATACTGATGTCCCGCTCTTACAACGTGTTCGAACAGGTTTGCGAACATCTCTCTTGATGAATGGAGATCCTCATACAGTTTCTTGAAAATTTCCCAGTTTCGCGTAGACGAGTGCAGGTTCTGATATCCACTACAAGTGTTCGAGTAGTATACCGCAGGAAATGCAGTGATACACGGAACACTATTGATCGTCAGC
>JBFLZA010001590.1:0-1004 GCA_040756535.1 Cyanobacteriota bacterium | reverse complement strand
ATTTGATTACGGTTGGCAGAACGGAAGTTTAAATCTAATTACTCCAATTAGCCTTGACCTGCTCAGCGAGCAATATTATGAGACGAAGGCTCTGAAATGGAGAAGCGTATTTTCACTCCTCAAGGATGAGGCAGTAGAGAAGAAAATTAGCTTTGATATTCTGTTAACACGTCCAACTGATAAGTCCCTCTACAAGCAATATGACAAGGCTCTGAAGCTTATCACTGGTGCCGATGCACCAGTTAATGCTGTTGAGGAAAGTAACTATGAGAAGTATCTTGATCATGCTGTTGAGACAATTATAGGCAATCAACAATAAAACAGCATCCAAATAATTAATAAGAGCGGTTCAAGAAGCCGCTCTTCTTGTTTTCGCGCCACAGCATCTACTTATAATACTCCCAGGCATTGAGCAGGCACTCTGCCACACAAAAAGCAGAAGAGCCGCTTGACGGGCGGCTCTTCCTAAACTCACAATTTCACAATGTACTAATCAGAAATCTAATCTAAGCAAACGAGCACAGAACTGCAACAGCAGCATAGTGGTGACGGCACTGCCATGGTATGCTTTATTAGAGAAGCCTCCTGTCTACAAATTCTCTGCCGGCGTTCTTTTCCCCTCACACTTTCTGAACAAGAGTGAATCAGCCTCTACCTACAACAGGTTCCGAAGGTGCGTTAAATCGCCGCGTGAGTAGCTGAGCAGGGAAGAAGTTCACTATTGCCTCAATCTCCTCATCGCTCCAAAAGTAGCGGCCAGCGCCTTGTTGGCTTCGTCCATGTTCAACAGTGCTTTGGGTATAGCTGAAGGGAAACAACCTATTTAGGAGAGTTTCATCAAGGGACTTAATGGGCTGATGACAAACCACCTCTATTGTCAGCATAAGTTACAATTCTTATATATAGAATTTTTTGTAGATTGCTACACAGACTAAATGTTATGGAACAGGGACATGAGGCGTTTCTGAGTAAGCTAGAAGCGGGTACCATTAAAAGCTATGAAG
>JBFLZA010001589.1:0-1005 GCA_040756535.1 Cyanobacteriota bacterium | reverse complement strand
ATATACAAATAAGTCTGAACTGGATAGAGACCGCCAGCAGAAGCATAACGATATTTAGGGACTGACGAACCATCAAGTTCGATCTGTAGGAGGCAGCTTAAGAGCTGGCTGAGCTGCTCTAAAGAAATAGACCTATGTAGAAATCTTCGATGGCTTCGACGTCCTAAATAACTTTTAGTCAAGTTTTCATCAAGCTCAGGTTTTACTAGTTCAATAGAAGAACTATCGTGCTTGCTCTGTTGTAACCCAGGTTGTTTCAGCTTAAATTCTAGGCGGTCTACTGGATGGAGCAGCACTCCTTCTAAGTGATGTACTCCGTAACCCTCAAGCAGATCCGCTTCCGGTAAGTGCTGCCGCTTATCATTATTAGTGGACAGGTACTCTTGGTCAGGAACGATATAAGCTACCAGTCGCTTGTTTCCGAGCTTTTCCCCTACTGCAGCAACTACCGCATTACACACCACTGGATTCTGCAACAAAGTTGACTCAATCTCACCCAATTCAATACGGTAGCCTTGGACTTTAACCTGAAAGTCCTCCCTTCCCAGAAACTCTATATTGCCATCAGGTAGATATCGGCCCATATCTCCTGTCCTATACAAGCGTTCTCCCGTTTGAGGATGAGTGATGAAGCTAGCACGAGTCTTTTCTTCATCCCGCCAGTAACCTTTGGCCAAACCAATCCCACCAATGTAGAGCTGCCCTGACACCCAAACCGGACAAGGCTCTAGAGCCTCGTTGAGTACGTAGAGCCGCTGATTGCTCATTGGACGCCCATAAGGAATGCTATTCCAAGACTGAGCGACCGCTTCAATTGGATAAAGGATAGACCAAATAGAAGCCTCGGTGGCACCTCCTAAGCTAATGACCCGAAAGCCTTCGTTCAAAGCTTTAATCTGAGCAGGCAAATTCAGGGGGAGCCAGTCTCCACTCAGCAGGATCAACCGGAGACAGGGAGGTAAACCTTCGGGGTGACCAGCGGCATATTCTACCAGCATCTGCATC
>JBFLZA010001588.1:0-1006 GCA_040756535.1 Cyanobacteriota bacterium | reverse complement strand
GCTTCGCTATCGCAATGGCTTCTCGGAGAAGTCGCTCGGCTGCTCTGGGAGCTACCGTAGGCTTAGAAGAACTCATGCTCAACTCTCTGGCTTGCCAAATTGTGCAAAAAACTCGCCAGGGTTAGCACCTGTAGCCCGAACCCAGCGTAATGCTTCTAGAATGTCAATCCGGCGTTCCCGGCGTTCTATCTTGGAAATGTCAGGCTGCGTCAGACCTATTGCCTGAGCAATTGCTTTCTGAGAGAGTTTTGCTTGTTCTCTTAAGTGAATAAGCCCATCAACGATTCTGTGGTATTCAGGATCGTGAATGCTTGACACAGATTGCTTTTGACTTTCCATAATTCAGATATTGATCTGGAAAGCCGGATATGCCAAAATCGCATATATGAAAAACACAACGATGTTATCGGGACTCTCACTCTTCTCTGGCGCAGGGGGGATGGATGTTGGATTCATCCGAGCAGGGTTCAATGTTGTTTGTGCTAGTGACATTGACAAAAATGCTTGCCTAACTTACGAGGCAAACCACCCAGGAATAACCATCAAGTGCAATGATATCCACCAATTACTGGCTGATATAAATATCTTTGAGGGCATAGATATTGTTTTTGGTGGTCCACCCTGTCAGGGCTTTTCTGTAGCTGGAAAGATGAATCCCGATGACCCACGCAGTCAGTTGCTATCGGTATTCATGAAGGTTGTTGAGTTAACTAAGCCTCGCGCCTTTATATGCGAAAATGTCAAAGCATTAGCAACCCTTGACAAATGGTCTGAAGTTCGTCAGAAACTCTTCCACATTTCTAGTCAGTTGGGATATACATACAGATTAGTTGTACTAAATTCATCTGACTTCGGTGTTCCACAGTCTCGTGAGCGAATGTTTCTGATTGGCTTTCGTGACATTAAAGACGTTAGCAATTTAGAAACTCAGTTTTTATCACGTAAAAAGCAAGCTCCAACGGTTCGAGACATTGTTTTGCCTCTAGGCATAGCGGGTTCCGAAAGC
>JBFLZA010001587.1:0-1008 GCA_040756535.1 Cyanobacteriota bacterium | reverse complement strand
AGCAATGACAATGTTGCCCTCACTGTCTCGAAAAGTGCGATCAAACAAGGTGGTTCTCTGTACCTTAATATCTGTTGAATCACGGTTCAATTGGGATGACATCTACTTTGCCTCAATGTTACTTAACCCAAATTTTAGGGTGGTTCCCTTTACTTGGGGACTCACTTAAGTTGGAGATTGGGGTAGATTTAGGGTTTGTGCGACTAGGAGCAAGATAGAAGAATTAGCCAAAAATCAACGACACGTCGGGGAAATTTCTGGAGATGTATCGGGGGATAGTTCATGCCCAGCGCAGGCAAGCCGGTCTGTGAGGAAGTGGGGTTATTGACGGAACTCTTCTAACCCGGAGGTAGGAGAGGGTTCGGGTTCATCAGGGCAGAATTCAATAATTATTCTGAACCTCATCCTTCCTGTGACCCATTGCAGAGTTCCTAATTTTAGGAGTCTAACTTTTACTCCTTCTGCCATCCACTGCGGGCCTGTGTAATTGCTTAAGACTTCATTACAACGCGCAAACAACTCTGGTGTTATTAAAAGCTTTTTACCGAGCTGCTTAACAAGTGGCCTGCCTTCTTCCCCTTCTATTGAAACGACATTTTCAGCATCATCCAGTGGTTCAAATTCCATTTCTGTTCCTCGTAAGGGATAGGGACTTGCCGGCGCTACAACCCGCGAAGTCATCAAAAATTATTTCACTCGATTAAATGCTAGGTCACAACTGACTTTTCATCAGCCCTGAATTGTTCTCGCCCAAAGGCGACAAGCCGACTCGTGAGGAAGCAAGACTATTGACGGAACTCATCTAGCCCTGATTTAGGGGGATCTGGGGGTTCGGGTTCATTAGGGCGAAATTCCATGATTACTCGAAACCTTATTCTTCCTGGAACCCAGCGAGAACCACCTATTTTCAATAGCTCACCTCCTATCCCTTCTCCAGGGCCTATCCAGCTCCAGTTCCCTAGAGCTTTACCGAACTGAGCCAGTGCAAACTTTAATAGCTCAGGCGTC
>JBFLZA010001586.1:0-1009 GCA_040756535.1 Cyanobacteriota bacterium | reverse complement strand
AGCTGGGACTTTCCAGAGTTCTAATGAGAGTGATTCGCCTATCTTGAGAACCGTCACAGAAGGGCAGCGATGACTCCGTTTCCCCCTCACCTGCTGGCGATTGAGTGATGATGACCTTGAACCGAGTCGCATCAATGGGTGAAAGGTATAACTCAAATAGTTCCATTAATCTGCTGGCTTACGGTGTTTAGAACTGCTCGTTTAAGTTCTCGCCGCTACCGCCTTTATAGATTCCTTCAAAACTTGTATCCACCAGTTCGCTCAAGCGTTCCGGATGGCGTTTTTTGTACAGACCCAAAAGAGTTTCTTTGCTAACAATCGGAGAAAGCTTAACCTTCACTTTTTGTACGTCATCTCGACTACCTCCCCCACCTAGCTCTAGAACGTAAATTTTTATTCCCCCTTTAACATCCTTCTTTACCGTTACTTGGAGTTCGAGTTCCACCTCATCCACACTCAACAGGGGAATGTGCGCTTTATCTTCACTGGAGGGAGTGAGTAGTTCCCGCTTCACCTGCTCAATCAGTTCCGCCAGCCCGATGGTGTTTTCTTCTGCCACGCTGCAATTACTCCTGTATCGGTTGGTTAATTCTCTAAATACTGAATTTCTGGAGCCTTTAAGAGACTTGACTCGTGTTCTCTAGTTCTTTTATAGCCCAATCAAATAGAGAGCGCCTTCGTCAGCTAAAGCACACGTCTAGAGTCTGTGGGTCATTCATCTGCTTAAAAGCCGTAATTCGCAAACAGAGCAGAAACAGTTATGTCCACCGCTTTGACTAACTTTTCCATAATCTCTAGAGAAAGGTTCAGTTCCCCCTCCCAATATTGAAAATATAGGTACGCTGAAGCTTAGCCATTCGACTAGCTCCTCTTGAGGATAGGTTCGCACTATTAGTGCTGCTGGGTTAAACCGTCGCCAGCGCTTCATTCAGCGGTACATTGCACACAATTGTCACTCCCAATATGCCCACAGGGTAGAGCAAGCTACCGACGAAGTAAGTACGTGGCA
>JBFLZA010001585.1:0-1010 GCA_040756535.1 Cyanobacteriota bacterium | reverse complement strand
TTTGTCCTAATCCAGAACCCATGTTAACTGCTAACTTTCTCTGCTAACGCTTTACGCGCAATTCGGGTGATGTAAATTGTGACAGCCACGGTTGCAATGAAGCCGATGATACGAATTGCCCATTGAACCGTGGGATTGGTGGGTTGATTTTCGGTGCCGATTCTAGCGAGATCGCCTGCTAAGGAGCCGATGTAAACGTACATGATCGTACCGGGAATCATGCCGATCGAACCCAGCGCATAGTCTTTCAACGAAACGCCCGTAACGCCAAAGGCATAATTCAGCAAATTGAATGGGAAAATAGGAGAAAGGCGAGTCAGTAGCACGATCTTGAAACCCTCATGGGCAACAGCTTTGTCGATCGCCGCAAATTTTTGATTTCCCCTGATCTTTTTGCTGATCCAACCTCGGGCTAGGTAACGTCCGACTAGAAATGCCGCGATCGCGCCTATTGTTGCTCCAATAAAGACGTAGATGGAACCTAACCAAACTCCAAAAACTACACCTGCTCCTAAGGTCAGGATTGAACCCGGTAGAAAGACGACCGTCGCTATGATGTAAATGCCAATAAAAGCAATTCCACCTACTACACCGAGATTATCAATCCACTGCAAGGCATTGCGGAGGAGTTCTTGGGGAGTAAATCCTTGGAGGCTTCCTGTGCCTTGAGCCAGAACAGGAGAAATAGATAATAAGTAGGCGATCGCGCCCATTCCTAAGTAATGGATTAACTTGAAAATCCGCTTTTGGAATGTCTGACTTAAGTGCATAGTAGCTTCCTTTAACAACATCCACCACCGCTGTAATGCCAAGTGGAATCAGTGATGATTACGTCTTGCGGAAATTGCAAGGTCAGCTTAGCAGCAGTTTTGTCGCAGACTGTTAAGGGAACCCCGCATTGGAGCAGATGACCAGCGCCATCATCTAAGAGTGGTTCTGCACCACTGTAAATTGCTGTTTTACCTGTAAATACACAAGCACCGTCTTCTGGTATAGGCACTTTAAAGGAG
>JBFLZA010001584.1:0-1010 GCA_040756535.1 Cyanobacteriota bacterium | reverse complement strand
GAAACCAAAAGAATGGGAAGAGGAAGGATGAAATGAGCGACACTAGGCGGAAGCCAGAATTCAACAATGGATTTGTCACAGCCTTAGCCCTCTTCAACAGCGCCGAGGAAGGAGACAAACTCTTCGAAAGATGCCGCCAGCTTCTCCAAGAGATAGATAGGAAATGCTTCGGACTAAGCGTAAGTGTAAATTATGGCTGATTGAGGGGGAACTACGCCCGATTCTTCGGGTTGATGCATTAGTTGAAGAGGTAGTTGTTGAGGTGAAAAAGAGTGTTTGAGAACAGAACAATTGAGGATATGGCGTGGGAGTTGGCTGAGGACTTAGTTGCAGAGAGGTTCTATATAAAGGCCCCTTATATTCCAACTCTTGATAACGTGGCTACCAAGCCGGCCTTTCTCCTATTCCGAGATATGTTTGGTGCAAGGTGGACACTAGTAATGGATCAGTTGCATATATGGGAGTTCACAAGTAAAAAGAAGGCTTATGAGAAGTTGAAGGAAATCGCCAACTCAGCAAGTCAGCCTATTAAAATCCTTGTTAAGACTAGGAAAGGATACAAAACTGTTGCGGAATCGAGTTCGGTTAAGGAGGTTTAATGACCGTGGGTAAGGTTTACTGTGAGAGATGCAAATCCATGACTGAACATTCATACGAATCGCCTACTGCGGACCACAGAGGTATTAGAGGTGTTTAGTTTTTGGTTAAAATGGAAAGGTGGGAAGATTTTTGGCGCTACTGTTATGGTCAGTGTCCAAACTTCAAAACGGGCTGTGCCAACAACTGCGAGTTGCGTAGGAGATTTCTTGTGCCGCCGTTTGCTAAGTCGTATGAAGGGAAACTTACGGGGCCGATTAAAAATGGATAAGGCTCTTGAAGTTTGCATTTTCTGCAACGGCAACAAGTATAAAACCAAAAGTTACTGTGCTTGGCTGAGGACTAACGCGCATTGTAAATGTTGCCACAGTGAGTTTGGAGTGGATTCAGTTCCTTGTGTAGGTTAATGGAAA
>JBFLZA010001583.1:0-1010 GCA_040756535.1 Cyanobacteriota bacterium | reverse complement strand
AGCTTTGAAGTAGACGGTTCACAAAGCAGTTTTAACCATGAATTACAGTATCAACTCGACTATGGTGATGGAAACCAGTCAAATTGGAGTCAGTCGCCGATTAATGTTGTATTTGCAAACATGGGCACTTATCAAATAAAGGCACGCGCTCGCTGCGCTGATCATAACGAAGTTGTTTCTCAATGGTCTGCTGCTGCCCAAATCACCATATCTGGGCTTAAGCTTACCATAATCATTGATCCAGCACAAGCTGGTACGGTTTCAGTTGACCCGGAGAAAGATGAATATAATTATCTTGAGCTCGTGCAGTTGCATGCTATGGCTAATGATGAGAGTTCTATCTTTAAATATTGGGGCGGCGTTGGCGGTGCTGAAACTCAGAATCCTATTAGTCTTCGTGTTCATAGAAATAGGGAAATAACTGCCTATTTCGATGTCGAGACAATTACTGTACCAGTTTTCTTGATAGGGCCAAATAATGGATCGACGGGCGAAACGCTCACTTTTCAAACCGGTGGCGCGGTGAGCAACCTTGGGCACGATGTAGAGTACCAGTTTGATTGGGGTGATGGAACATTGTCTGAGTGGGGAGACAGTACAAAAAGCTATACCTATACCTCATACGGAACAAAACAAGTGAGAAGTCGTGCCCGATGCCAGGATCACAACCAAATTATCTCAGACTGGTCAGAGGTTTTAACCGTAATTATTTCGGATTTTACACTTGAGGTATCAATCGAGCCCGAAGGCAAAGGTCAAGTTAGCAAGATTCCCGATAAAACAAAATATGCCGAAGGCGAACAGGTCCTTTTGACCGCGGAAGCAGTTCAGTTTTATCAATTTGATCATTGGAGTGGAGACTTAACAGGAAACGAGAATCCAATCACTATTTCGATGAACAGTAGCAAGAGCGTGATGGCTCATTTTATCAAAACGAGTGAAGTTGTTACCAAGCCAACATTTCTAACCGGTCCGGATACAGGAATCATGGGGAAATCTTTGCCATTTTC
>JBFLZA010001582.1:0-1011 GCA_040756535.1 Cyanobacteriota bacterium | reverse complement strand
GGCAAATCACAAATAGAAGATATTAAAATTGGTCTTAAAGCTTTGATTGAGGAAGTCAAACAGTTGGGCATCCGTTCTATTGCCGTACCACCGCTGGGTTGTGGCAATGGGGGGCTGGACTGGGTACATATTAAACCTCTAATTGAATCTGCCTTTACAGAATTGCCGGATGTCCAAGTATTACTCTTTACTCCTGACAGTGCACCGGCAGCAGACTCAATGCCAATTGCTACAGAAAAGCCCAGAATGACTCGTGCTCGTGCTCTGCTGATTTCCCTGTTGGAACTGTACGGCATTCCAGGATATCGTTTGAGTTTACTGGAAATTCAAAAGCTGGCTTACTTCCTGCAAGTAGATGGAGAGCCGTTACAGTTGCGCTACGTTAAATACAAGTATGGCCCTTATGCTGACAATCTCCATCATGCCTTGCAGCGGCTCGAAGGGCACTACATCCGGGGTTATGGAGATCGCAAGCAACAAGCACAAATTTATTTACTGCCAGGAGCAAAAGAAGCGGCAAACGCCTTGCTAGCAAACGCACCTGAAGCCGGTGAACGACTGGAACGAGTCAGGCGCTTAATAGAAGGCTTTGAAACTCCTTACGGCATGGAACTGTTGGCGACTGAACACTGGGTAGCACAAGAAGATCCAAGGGCGGCAACCCATCCTGAACACGCAGTCACCGGCGTTCATGAGTGGAGTGAGCGTAAGCGTCAACTCTTCAAGCCGGCACACATTCGTAAAGCTTGGCAGCGCCTACACGAGCAAAATTGGCTGGCGAGTGCAAAGTCGCAATGACATTTTTGATTACCGCTCAATTCTCCTGTTTTAGCACTCAAACTCTTAAGCTATCTAGCATCATCTTACAATCACAACTCGATAGGCAGCCTTCCAAATCCTCTAATCCTAGCCGGCAAAAAACTTACCCATAAAATTACTTTGAGAAAATCCTATGAAACGCGACGAAGTCATCGCAATTTTAGCAGCCCATAAAGATGAATTAAAAGCTTT
>JBFLZA010001581.1:0-1011 GCA_040756535.1 Cyanobacteriota bacterium | reverse complement strand
AAGTCGGCTCTTTTCCCAGGCGGATGCCCCACTCCACATACTCTTCATCAGTCCAAGCAATTCCTTCTATTACTCCAACATTCATCATCATCGTGTAACTGTTGCGAGCTGCAAACTGCTCGCCCACACGGGTGACTAGAGGAATCCCCATCCACAGCGTTTCCAGAGTGGTTGTCGCGCCATTGTAGGGATAAGTATCGAGAACCACATCGGCGATGCTTAAATTAGCTCGGTGAACAGCTTCTGAAGCGACTTCAGACAGAAATCGTAGACGCTTGCAATCCACCCCCTCCTCTTCTGCTAATTGGTTAAAGAAATTTTTCATCGATTCTTCATCCGCTGTCCCCTTAATTAAAAAGTAGCTATTCGGAACTTCCTTGATAATCTTCATTTGCAGCCGTGCCGTATTGGGATGGCGCTTATAGCCTCTCTGACCACTGAAATACACCACTGCTTCTGTTGGAATATCTAACTGATCCCGTCGTAGACTCGGTACCTCCACCTCAAAACCATCCACAGCTATATAAGTTTGCGGCAAGCGCCAGATTTTTTCCGAATAATAATCTCCAGCAGAGGCCGGTAAAACGTAGGGATCAGCAATAAAATAGTCAACGTTTGGAATTCCTGTCGCATCCCACCCCAACCAAGTGACTTGAACCGGAGCAGGTTTAAGCATCATCACCTCACAACTGGTATCGAGAGTGATGCTGTCAAGATCGATTAGAATATCAATTTCATCCTGATAAATTTGTTCGGCAACTTGTAGTCCTTCTGCTGACTGGTAAGCTTTGCTAAACTGGCTAATATACCATTCCTCTACAGGATCGTGCGTCCATTTAGGGGTTAGGAAATAACCATAAATCTCAAACTGTTCTCGATCATGATACTGAAACAGCCATCGCGCTAGCCAGCCAACAGAATGTCGCCTGAAACAGTGGGACATATACCCAATTTTAAGGGATTTAGAAAAACTTCTCACCTGTTGGCGCTGTAAAATTCCCGCTTTGTATC
>JBFLZA010001580.1:0-1011 GCA_040756535.1 Cyanobacteriota bacterium | reverse complement strand
CGACTCCCTAGACTATTTGCGGAACGCATCGACATTTGACAAATCTAAAGCAGTCCGAATTCCACGTATAGGTTCTAGCGAGGTGGGTACAGTGAGATGGGAAATTAGAAGCAGTGGAGAATATCTCATTGAAACACCAGAAGGGAAGATTATTACCTACGGCTTTAATAGTTAAAAAAGTTCTAACTAGAGGAATATTAATATGGAGCAACGCGAAGCTGAACTTTTTGAACGTAATCGGCTTTTTGAGCTTAAAAATCGCTTATTTGCTTATGAAAAATCGATTAAAGACGAACGGCGTAAACTGTGGGAAGCAGAGAAAGACTCGGAACAAGAATACACAGTTTGGAGCCAACTAGAACTTCTTTCAACTTATATTTCTGGGTACGTTAGTCAGATTACTGAATACGGCTACATCCGTCAGAAATCTCAAGAAGCAATTAACCACTTACACCAGTTGAGTATCTTCGATGTTGATTGCATTGTGAGCTGGTATCGCAACTCAGGAGATGAGTATCCCAAAATCAAGCAGTTCTTCGAGCTTCTGGATTACATCCGCCTACTTACTCTGGAGTATATCGAGCGATACCGATTACTTGAGCCTACAGAAAAGTAAGTGTCAAAGAAGAAGATTTTATTAGAGGGAGAAGATGGCTAAGAAACGTAAAAGCTCTGAGCAGGAAGAAAAACAGTTATCGCTATTTGATCATCAAGATGAATCAGACCTAACCCCCCCAGCCCCCCTTCCCTACAAGGGAATGGGGGAGCCAGACTCCCCTCTCCTGCAAGGAGAGGGGTTGGGGGAGAGGTTAACCGAAGAGTATGACGATGATGATTGGTTACAGGATGAGGATTCAGAAGTTGACTTTGAACCAAGCGATCGCACTATTGAACCTCAAGCGCGTGAGTTACTGACACTCAAGCTACTGCGAGAAGCAATTCAGACTCAGAATCCTGGCGATCGCGTGATGAGTGACTTTGCAGAGTATGTATTACCAAATCTGCTGCGGG
>JBFLZA010001579.1:0-1012 GCA_040756535.1 Cyanobacteriota bacterium | reverse complement strand
GATCCTGAATTGTCAGGCTTTGAACATGTCTTTGTCGGTGAGCAAGAGGGCGCAAAGGTACAAGGCTATCACTTTTGGTATAAATACTATCTAGATGATGGTCTTGCCTCAACCATAGACAGTAACCGATTGCCTGGATTCAAAGACGACCGCATCGTTTACCTACGTGGTCAATATGGCAGAGGTCAGGAAAACTTCCCAGAATCGGTCACAATTTCATTTAAGTGGGATGCCCCTGATTATGACCGTGGAGGCACTCGACCCTTAACTAAACCGATAGGTGGTTTTTTTGTTGGATGCAGCGTTGAAGGACTCATGGCGATCGGGGCAGTCCGTGCTCATATTGGCGCACGGGCACCAAAGGAAGCTGTAATCAATGGTGCTAGATATGACCTAAAAATGTTCCGAAGTGAAAACAATCAAAATATTCGGACTTTTTACCCCGTATATTTGGGACCAGCAGGAGACGATACAAGTGCTTCCTCAGGGGGTACAACACGCCCAGATGTTGAACAGCCACCCATTCCAATTACTGTAGATAGCCCAGTGAGGATTATTGCGGCGCTGGTCAATCCTTTAGGAGACGATGAAGGGAAAGAGACGGTGACTTTGATTAACACTGGGTCAGCTAACGTTTCACTTGAGGGCTGGTTTCTGTTGGATGCGATGAACAACCGATATGTATTATCAGACCAATCCAACGTAATGGCTCCTGCTGCTACAACCACCATCACCTTGCCTAAAAACTCAATTCAATTATCAAACAAAGGCGGTGAGATTCGTTTGCTAAACCGTGACGGCAAAGTAGTGCATAGAGTTAGTTACACCAAAGTACAAGCTCAAGAGCAAGGGCGTACCCTTATTTTCTAGAGAGAGTTAAGGGAGCTAGCCTCATGTCCTGCCAATAAAAACTTGGCTGGCTTCCCTTCCATATCCAGCGAGCTCACCAGTTCCTCTACAGGGCTATTCACTTGCTGCACATACTGTTAGAAACTCAACGCGAATGGCGATC
>JBFLZA010001578.1:0-1012 GCA_040756535.1 Cyanobacteriota bacterium | reverse complement strand
TCCTGATATAATTGGATGAGTTTTGATAAGCATTTAATGCAATCAATATCTGTAAAATGCAAGCTTATAGTCCCCTCTAACTTTTGCGGTGAAATTGACCGCACGTTAGAGGGGTTTGCTGATGCTTGCAATCAGATATTGGAGGTAGCCAAGCGTGAGAATTGCTGGAATACCACCAAACTGCACCACAAGGTCTATAAACCTGTGCGTGGGGCGACAGGGCTGAAAGCTAACCATGTTTGTCAAGCCATTAGACGAGTTATTGGTAACGCCAAGGCAGTTAGACAGATCCACAAGTTCAGACCCACCTCTGTCAGCTTGGACGTTCGCACCTTTGTTTATAAGGAAGAAACCCAATCTGTAGGGGTGACTTTGATGTGTGGGCGAGTTGAATTTAAGTTGTCCATTGGTGGCTATCAAATTGGACTGCTGAGGGGTCAAAACCCAACCAGCGCAACACTGAATAAAACCAAACGAGGTGACTACTTTATTAACTTCGTTGTGGACATCCCAACTCAACCCACGGGTAAAACTCCCAAGGTAATTGGCGTTGACTTGGGTAGACGTGACATTGCCACCACTTCCACAGGTAAGTCTTGGAATGGCAAGCAGATTCAATCGGTTCGTGACCGCTATAGCAGGGTCAGAGCGAACGTTCAATCCAAACGCACTCGGTCGTCTAGGCGACTTTTGAGAAGGCTGTCTGGGAGAGAGCGGAAGTTTCAAGAATGGTTGAATCACAATATTTCTAAGCAACTTGTCAGTAGTGCAAAACGGATGAACGCGGCATTGGCTTTTGAAGACCTGACTAATATCCGGGAGTCTTTGAATCAAAAGCCAAGAAGTAAAGTTGAACGTCGTAGAACTAATAATTGGGCGTTTTATGTGCGATTCGTTTCCCTCAAAATGGAAGGTTACAAGACCCAAAGTGTACAGGGAGCAAGCGTTCCAGCCATTCGTACAGGCTGAATCGAACCTTGGCAACTTAATGACCATGTAGGTGAAAGTCCTA
>JBFLZA010001577.1:0-1012 GCA_040756535.1 Cyanobacteriota bacterium | reverse complement strand
ACTGGGCGTGCAACTCGTTAATAGAGCCATTTACCTATCTGTTGATGTTCTTTCGGATAACCAGGTAAAGCACCTATCTGATGCTGGAGTTGCTTTTGGTGCATCACCTCTTGCTGCACCAATGCAATAAGAACTTCTACTCATGACTCTGTCTCAACAGTCACTAGTTATGAATTTTGTTACACAACTTAATATTTGGAATTTTGCATAAAACCCGAGCTTTTTCACTTGAGTTATAGACAGAAGGGAGGCAAGGAAGCTTAACCCTCAGTTCAAAAACCAAGTTTGATCATTGCATTCTCGAAGGAGCAACGGATATGGGAACTTACAATGGTACTAACGGAGATAACTATAAAGAAGCAGTTCAAGAAATTAACGATGGAAGCCCGTGGAAATGGTGGGATGAGTATTACGAATGGAAGTCTTGGGCGATGTCTGGTAAGGGGGGCAATGACACTCTGATTGGCGGTCTGAAAGACGACACCCTAAATGGTAATGAAGGCAATGACCGCCTTAATGGTTATGGTTATTATGCAACGAGCGACACGCAATATGACATTTTAGTAGGTGGATCGGGCGGGGACACATTTGTTCTTGGCGGCTCGTCGTGGGGTGTATCTTACCAGGGTTTGGGTCATGCTACCATTAAAGATTTTAACTGGGAAGAAGATAAATTTGAAGTGATTGGCGAAACCAGTAACTACTCGCTCGGCACAGGAAACTGGTCAGGTAATAATAATTTAGATACAGGGATCTTCTACGAAGGTGATTTAATTGCTGTTGTGGAAGACAAGTCAGGGTGGGATGTTATGCTGCCAGATGACTTCATCTTTGTCTAGGCTTAACTGTAGAATTTGGTGGCGCTACTAGAATTGGGAGTAGCAGAAAATATGGTTACTTATAACTAGTCAGTTGGCAATCTGACTAGCAGCCCCTACAGTAACAGCATTTACCTCAATAACTACTGGACTGGTGATGTCTACACTTTCAACTAATGGTAGTTCCTCATCGA
>JBFLZA010001576.1:0-1013 GCA_040756535.1 Cyanobacteriota bacterium | reverse complement strand
CCATAGTAAGCTAATCCCAAATTACCTAATGCCCGACCTTCGCCCGCGCGATCTTGAAGTTGTCGCGCTAGGCGCAAGTGTTGCTCTTGGTAATAAATAGCTTTGGGGTAGTTTCCTTGAGAAAAATAAGCAATTCCGAGATTACCGAGTGCCTGTCCTTCCCCTTGGCGATCTTGGATAGACTTAGCGATCGCTAAACTTTGCTCCTGATACTTAATCGCTTGAGTATAGTCTCCCTGAGAAAGATAAGCAATTCCCAGGTTTCTAAGAGTTGTTCCCTGCCACTTTGGATTTGAAACTCCCCTCGCGATATTCAAACTCTTCTGATAATAGTCAATGGCTTTCTCATAATTCCCTAAAGCACTGTAAGTCGCGGCTAAACCTCCTAGTGCTTGTCCCTGTCCAAAACTATCTCCCAATTTTTTGGCTACATCCAGATGCTTTTCATAATACTCACTTGCTTTGCCATATTCCCCTAGAGAAAAGTACGCAATCCCAAGATTGTAAAGTGCTTGTTGTTGGCTTTGATTGTCACCTAGTTTCCGAGCAAAAATTAAACCTTGTTGATAACAATCAATAATTTTGAAATAGTTCTTGGGGCTACGCTTCGAGAGATTTTCTTCTTGCCTATCCTCTCCCAATTTTTCTAAAACTTGGTCATTTTTCAAACAATCTTTTATTCCTTGAGAAATTCCTAGACGTTGCTCTTGAATAAAGTCTGTTGTAGAAACGTTAGCAGGAGTTCTTTGGGTATTGTCTGGAAGCGTGTTGTCTTGAAGTATGGTATCGGTAACGCCCTGATTGTAGGTTGCTGTCCGCTGTGGTGACGATGGAGAATTTTTATTTTCTTGTTGGGTTTGTGTATCAACAATTGCTTGAGGCTGTGTACTAATCATCGGTGGAGCCTCAGGCAGTGTTGGAGGAGGCTCCCCTGCGCCAGCGCCACTCGCTCCGTCATTCGGTTTAGTACCGGGAGCGAGGAAAGGCTTTTGAATAAGAGGTGGGTTAATGAG
>JBFLZA010001575.1:0-1015 GCA_040756535.1 Cyanobacteriota bacterium | reverse complement strand
TTGGCTTCATCAAGCCAGAAGATGGTAGTAAAGAAGTTTTCTTGCATATCAGTGCGCTGAAGAGAGCAGATCGCCGGCCAAAAGTCGGAGATACGATTTTCTACGAGCGAGTTGCGGAAGCAGATGGGAAGGTACGCGCTGCAAAAGCCTCAATTCAAGGTGTTACAGATCAATCTTTGCAAACCAAGCCGGCATCAAGGAAACAAGGTGTTGCAGCTCGACCTTCTCTGCAAACCCAGCCGGCACCAAGGAAACAGGGTTTACTTAAAAGTGTTGTTAGCCTTGGAGCTCTGGCTGTCATTGCGCTTTTTACGACCCTTAGTCCTACCCGTTCTGCCCCTCCAATTAGAGCTACCACAACACCAGCTGGTTCTGCCTCTCCAATGAGAGCCGTCACAAACCAAGAATGTGTTATCAAAGGTAATATCTCGATTAGTACCGGCGACAAGCTTTATCACCTTCCGGGTATGGAAGATTACGAAAGAACAATTATCCATCCAGAAAAGGGAGAAAGGTGGTTTTGTACAGAGTCAGAGGCGATTGAAAATGGTTGGCGTAAAGCACCGAAGTAGCCGCAGCAGCCCAATACTTTAGGGCAGCGGATGATTGAAACCTGCTGGTGAAGTTGCCGAGGTTAACTGCCGGCGGTGGCTTTTGCCGTTAGGTACTTCACCTGACAAATGGGATAATTAGGATTTAGTCGTTGTCAAATTATTTATATCAGTTGGAAGTAATGTCAAAGTTTATTGTCCAAGTTCGCACCCGAAATAACTTGCTCGAACTGCTTGCTAAAGAGGAATCTCAGGCTTGGATTATTGCTGAAGATAAAATTCAACAAATCACTCACGTTCAGATTGTCAATTTTGAGGGAACGCAAATGATCGAGGGAATTTTTGACCAAAGTACAAGTTGGCGAAGAGACGATAACCGGCTTGTTTTAAAGTTTCAGCAGGGACGGATTGTGAATTGCCAAGTGAAGTTCGATGGGCAAAATCCTGTCCGCTATCTTGAGGAG
>JBFLZA010001574.1:0-1016 GCA_040756535.1 Cyanobacteriota bacterium | reverse complement strand
AGGAATCATTCTATTGGGAACTTACCCAAACTACCCCAAGACATGGCGATCGCCCCTTTGAAATTGGGCATATAGATCATACTCAGTTAGATGTAGAGCTAGTTTGCTCTCGTACAGGTCGCAATCTTGGCAGACCTTGGGCAACATTTCTCGTAGATGCTTACTCACGGCGATTGCTGGCAGTTTACCTAACGTTTGATTCACCCTCATATCGTTCTTGCTTAATGGTGCTAAGAATTTGTGTCAAGCGTCATGGTAGGCTTCCCCAAATTGTAGTGGTAGATAACGGTGCAGAGTTTCACAGCCTTTATTTTGAAACACTACTAGCTACTTTTGAATGTACAAAAAAGCACAGACCTCCAGCCAAAGCTCGTTTTGGTTCGGTTTGCGAACGCCTATTTGGAACTTCCAATACTCAATTTGTCCATAACTTACTCGGTAATACACAAATAACTCGTAACGTCCGCCAAGTCACCAAGTCAGTTAACCCTAAAAATCTAGCTGTATGGACACTTGGTTTACTTTATGAATATCTTTGTGCTTGGGCTTACGAAGTTTACGATACAGACGAACATCCAGCCTTTTTCCAGAGTCCGAGGGATGCGTTTGCTGCGGGTATGCTGATTGGTGGCAGTCGGGTTCACCGCATGATTCCTTACGATGAAAACTTTCAGATTCTTACCCTACCTACCACCTCAGATGGAAAAGCAAGAGTTCAAGTTGGACGCGGCGTAAAAATCAACTCAATCTACTACTCGTCTAATAGTTTTCGCGACCCACAAATTGAAAATACCTCTGTTCCGATAAGATATGATCCGTTTAATATTGGTATCGCTTATGCCTTTGTTCGAGGACAGTGGGTACAGTGTATTTCTCAATATTATACAGAACTCCAAGGTCGCTCAGAAAAAGAACTGAAGTTAGCTAGTGCTGAGTTACGCAAACACTCTTCAAATCATGGACGACAATCTCAAGCTTCAGCCAAGAATCTAGCCGAATTTTTAGAATCGGTAGAG
>JBFLZA010001573.1:0-1019 GCA_040756535.1 Cyanobacteriota bacterium | reverse complement strand
TTACGCGTACGCGGTAAAATTTCCTTAATGCCGCCCAGCTCATCAAAGGTCATGTAAGTTTCAACAGTTTCAAATTCCATGGCATGACGTTCAGCACGTAAACCTTTGAGGACTTGATAGAGTTGGAACAGGGTGTTCAAGGATTTGCGAACATCACGGTCTTCAGGAATGGCACTGCTGTCGCCGTCAAAGTATTGGGCAACATTGGTATAGGTTAAACGTGCTTTTGAGTGCATCACAGATGGGTAGAACTCAAACTTGGTGACCCGACCTGCACGTGACAGGTTTAAATCACAGACCATACATAGACGGTCTACATGCGGATTGAGTGAACATAAGCCATTCGAAAGAGCTTCAGGCAACATCGGTAAAACAAAGTGCGGGAAATACACCGATGTACCCCGTTCTTGAGCTTCATCATCCAGTGGTTTGCCAGAACGGACATAGTGACTCACATCTGCAATCGCCACCACCACACGATAACCGCCACCTGGACGTTTTTCTGCATAGACCGCGTCATCGAAGTCGCGTGCATCTTCACCATCAATAGTGACTAAGGCTAAATCACGTAGGTCAATACGACCTTCACGGTCTTGCGCTGACCGCTCTTTAAAGCTCTCTGCTTCTTTTATGACTTCTTCTGGGAACTCATACGGCAAACCAAACTCTAAAATGGTTTGCGGAATAATAATTTCAGTATCGGCCTTGTCTGCCATCGATTGCACAATATGACCTGTCGCCAACTCATCTTTGGTTGGGTAGTCATCAATTGCGACACGAACCGAATCGCCCACTTTGACTTGTGCGTGTTCGATTAACTCTTTTTCTAAAGTAATCGGTTGGTGCGCATTCGGATTTGCTGGTTGAATAAAGTATTCACCATCATGTATTGATACTTTACCAATGATTTGCTTCACACGATGTTGCACTACCTCGGTAATAAAGCCCCAAGCTTTACCTTTGCGGTCTACTGAGGTTTGACGCACTTTAACACGGTCACCATTAAATACTTGGCGTAG
>JBFLZA010001572.1:0-1020 GCA_040756535.1 Cyanobacteriota bacterium | reverse complement strand
AACGACCGTGGCTGTGGGATTGCTGCATCAGAATTAGCCATTATGGCCGGTGCAGATCGTGTCGAAGGTTGTGTGTTTGGTAATGGCGAACGTACAGGTAACGTCGATGTCGCTGCGATTGCTTTGAATATGTACTCTCAAGGTGTTGCACCAAACTTAGATTTTTCAAATATCAATGAAATCATTGCAACGGTAGAAGAATGTACAGGTTTGCCTGTTCACCCTCGTCACCCTTATGCAGGAGACTTGGTCTTCACCGCATTTTCTGGTTCGCATCAAGATGCCATTAAAAAAGGGTTTGAGTTCCAAAAGAACGAAGAAATTTGGGATATGCCATACTTACCAATCGACCCGAAAGACTTGGGCCGCGACTATGATGCTGTGATTCGCGTCAACTCACAGTCAGGTAAAGGTGGTATTGCTTACTTGTTAGAAGCAAATTACAACGTAGTATTGCCACGTCGTATCCAAATTGAATTCTCTCAAACCGTACAAAAACGTACCGATGAAGAAGGCACTGAAATTACCGCACAAGAAATTTGGAAATTATTCAAAGAAACTTATGTGGACACCAAAGATACGCATTACTCGACTAAAAACTACCGTTTATATGATAACAACGGCAAACAAGTGGTTGAGCTTGAAGTTGAAGTGAATGGTGAAACTCAGCAATTACGTGGCGAAGGCAATGGTCCAATCTCTGCAATGTTGGATGCTTTACAGTTACCAATCGACGTCTTGAGCTACGAAGAGCGTGGTATTAGCTCTGGGGCAAATGCTAAAGCACTGGCTTTGGTTGAATTACAAGTCAAAGGCACAGGTAAATCAGCATTCGGTGCAGGTATTCACGACAACATTGTGACCTCATCGATTGAAGCGATTATTGCGTGTACCAACCGCTTAATTGATCAAGGTGTGTTAAGCACAGATCAAGTGATTGCTGCTGCGGTATAAGTATTAGCAATAATAATTAGCACTAAAATGACTTTAGAAGGATACCCTCAAGTGGTATCCTTTTGT
>JBFLZA010001571.1:0-1026 GCA_040756535.1 Cyanobacteriota bacterium | reverse complement strand
CGCGATCGATTTGCTGCTTCCCGCCCCACCCCCACATCATCAATCAACGTCACAGGGGAACAGTCTGGTTCATCGTCTCCACTCACAGATAGCGTAATGTATGCCATGCTAAGACTCTGCTTATTCGTCAATCTGTCCATGCGTGGCAATCCAAACACCTCAAGGCGATCGAGTTCGCTCACCACTGTGTCACAATACTGTTTCACAAACGTATCTGCGGCTTGTAATGCTTGCTCCCGCTGAGTTTTCAAATCAGTTAAAACCTCGTCAAGCCGCTGTAGAGTTATGGCAGCAACGCTGAGCGAGAATTCTTCTAACTTAGGTGCAGCTTCAATCAAACTTTGGCTTGCAACTAAAAGGGCTTGCTCATATACAGCTTGCTCATCCCCAGAAAAACCTCGACTTATTTTGGGATTTGCTTTCAGCAGATGTTGATAAAGCTGCTGTGCATCCAAATTCATTCCTACAAGTGCATCAGGCGATAAACCCCCCTTGAATAGGGATTCAGCGACTCCCAGTAAAACTGCCTCTCGACTATTTGCTGCTAGATTCCTCGCTTCTTGCTCAAATAGAGGACGTAGCTGGGTTCGGAGTTCACCTGTTATCTGTCTTATCTTCTGCTCCAACTTATGCCTATTTCCCGAATCAGGAATTCCATTGGCGGCAGCATCAAACCCTTGCTCTAATACTTTCTTTGGCAAAGTTGAGTCAATACCAGCGGCATCTAGAAGTGTTTTTGCCACAGCAGGAACCAAAATTTTCAGTGCAACAAGGGAAAAAGACATAAGATTGCTGTCCGCTCCATAAAAAACCTTGCTTTCCTCTATCAAAATAGCAACTGCCTCAGCAAGCGATCGCACACTTTGGATGTAGAGGATGAACAGTGAGAGCGATCGCTCTGTTGCTGGCATTCATTTTAGTAATTACACTTTATCCAGGCAGGAGGAGCCGTTATGAAAACAGTTAAATACAGCAAAGATGTTGATGCACTTCTGATTGAGTTATCGGATGACGCGATCGGGATCT
>JBFLZA010001570.1:0-1027 GCA_040756535.1 Cyanobacteriota bacterium | reverse complement strand
AATCGAATAACCAGCCACTTTTGGGGTGTGAGCTACAATTTACTCGGAATCTACAGTGAATCCAGCTCGTCAGTTCTACCTCTGGCACTTAAAACTTAAATATGTACTAAATACGCAAAAGTACTTCGATCTAATGAATCAAACCAGCAGTTTGAGAGTATTGTGTTGCTTCCGCGAAATTGAACTTGCATTATAATTCTCTTCTTCAGTCACCTGGCAAGAGTTCGACAATAAGTACTTAAAAACTTTTAGCTCAACAACGTTTTCAGCGTATGCCTTCAGAAAGTAGTCGAAAGCACATTGCTTTTATCAGTCGAAGACACATTTTCATTAGTCATCACCACGCTGATGATGCCGAGGTTGACAAGCTAACATCTCTTTTGTCGCGGAATGGTTATGACATTCGCAATAGTTCGATCAGGGCAAAGCCTGCAAACCAACGGCGATTGGAGCAAGGTCTGGTTTCAGACGAAACGATCCGACGCTTGCTTCGTAGGAAGATTTCTTGGGCTGGAACAGTCGTGGTGCTGATTGGCAAAGAGACCCATGCAAGACCTTGGGTAAATTGGGAAATTGAACAAGCCAATAAGCAGGGCAAGAGAATACTAGGAGTCTATGCTAGGGGAGGAACGGAGGCTGATAAGCCTCCTGCTCTTGAGAAGTATGCCTCAGCGATCGTAGGTTGGAACACCGAAAGCATAATGGCTGCGATCGATGGAACTGAGAACCCATTTCAGAACCCGGACGGCTCTCCAAGGCAGGCTGCTCACACCCGGACATCATCGAGATGTTGATTTTTTATGAGTAGGATTTATATATATGCAATAGTTCGTGACTTCGGGTTTGCTCCAAACCCTTTTCATGGCTACTGCACTTTGGCAACTTGTAAACCTAAAATACGAAACCCAGCTAAGGTGGGAGATTGGGTTATTGGCATGGGTGGCTCCAAACGATTAAAGGCCACGGGACGGTGTATATACGCGATGTGTATTACTGAAAAAATCACATTCAATGAATACTGGACAAG
>JBFLZA010001569.1:0-1027 GCA_040756535.1 Cyanobacteriota bacterium | reverse complement strand
CTTTCTAATAATGTGGTGTGCCCCGAAGGGCACGGAACTTCCCCTTAACCTGGGAAAATTCCTCGTTCTTTACGTGCTTTTAAGATACGTTTACACGCCAAGATGTATGCTGCTGTACGTAGGCTGCACTGCTTTTCGCTTGCAGTGAACCAAACGTCTTCAACTGCTGACATCATGAGTTTGTCTAAACGTTGGTTAATTTCTTCTTCTGTCCAGAAGTAGCTCGCCATGTCTTGAACCCATTCGAAGTAACTCACAGTTACACCGCCTGCGTTACACAGTACGTCAGGTACAATCGTGATTTTACGTTCTAACAGAATGTCTTCTGCGTCTGGATACGTTGGACCATTCGCACCTTCCAAGACTAATTTTGCAGTCAATTTTTGCGCACGCTCAGGCGTAATCTGACCTTCTAAAGCCGCTGGAATTAAAATATCCATTTCAACCGACCAGAACGCTTCATCTTCAATTAAAGTGGCATCTGGGAAGCCTGCTACACCTTTATGAATCGCAACGTAGTCTTGTAACTGCTTAACGTCCATGCCTTCAGCATTAAAGATCGTGCCTGTATGGTCTTGTACACACACCACTTTCGCATTGGCTTTATGGAATAAGTAACCCGCTTCGCTACCCACGTTACCGAAACCTTGGATCGCTACACGACTGCCTTCAAGCGCAAGATTGATTTTCTTAGCAACTTCTAAACCAGTCACAAATACGCCACGACCTGTTGCACGCACACGGCCTAAAGAACCACCCAAGTGCACAGGCTTACCGGTTACCACACCTGTTACGGTATGACCTTTGATACTTGAATAGGTATCCATCATCCAACCCATAATGTCTGCATTGGTGCCTACATCTGGAGCTGGAATATCGACTTGTGGGCCAATCACTAGGCTAATTTCGCTGGTAAAACGGCGAGTTAAGCGTTCAAGTTCACGTGGAGACAATTTGCGGGGGTCTACACGCACACCACCTTTGGCGCCGCCATACGGTAAGTTTAATACCGCAGTTTTAATCGTCA
>JBFLZA010001568.1:0-1028 GCA_040756535.1 Cyanobacteriota bacterium | reverse complement strand
CTACACTCGCTTGGCCGATAATTGAGAAATGTCAAAATATTTTCAGCGAATGGACAGGCTTAAGTTCTAATATTTCGTTTTTCACCTCTTTAGAGGTATTATCGCGATGATAAAATTCAACTAATGCTTTTTCAGCGTCCCATTGTATCAACTCTCTTTTGAGATGGTGTGCTGAATGGCGTGCTGAAATGAGGCTGCGAACAGCCCGTTCATCGCCTATTTTAACAAGAGCGTTTGCAATAGCAGAAAACAGATTACACTCTATAGTGTCAATGTCCCAAATAAATTTTGTTAATGGATCTACAGCGCGAGCATCGCTAATCTTTCCTAAGGTATCCGCAACTTCTTCTCTAGTGAATGGGCGTTCGAGTGCCTTAATGAGCGGTTCAACCGCTGAACTGCCCATTTCAACACACTCATCCCATTGGTTTTTTGCAACAAGGAAAGTTGCTTTTTCCTGGATGTTTTTTGGTTTCCACCCTAATTTCTGTAATGCGTCAGCCGCATCACTTGCTAAATACCAATCCGAAAGAAGCTGCTTCAGCGTAGTGGCAGCACGCATATCACCCAATAATCCAAGAGCCTTAATTGTGGTTTTCTTTATTGTTGGAACATTCTCTCTTTTTAGCGAATCTATTAGCGTCTCGAATGCCAACCCACTACCCAATTTCCCAAGTGCCTCAACTACTGTTTCTCTCAAATAACTGTCTCTCTCTTCTAGCTCTTCTAGCAAAGTTACAAGTGGGCCTACAGCGCGAGCATCGCCTATTTCTCCCAGCACCTTTGCTAACGTATGACGCGCAGATTGGTTTTCATCTTTATTTAGGGCAACTATGAGTGGCTCTACGGCGGGTTTACCAATTGCCATCAGCGCATCTACCGTCAGTTTATAAAGATCCTTATCAGCATTTCTCGATAAGACCACGAGCGATTCTACGGCAGGCGCGCCAATCTCAACCAAAGCATCACTTACTTCACGGCGTATATCCTCCTGGCGTATCTCCTCTCTTTGATTATCTGTTATGGCC
>JBFLZA010001567.1:0-1029 GCA_040756535.1 Cyanobacteriota bacterium | reverse complement strand
GATCGCAGACCCTGTATCTGTGGTTAAATCATCTTTGGATGCTAGTGTTTCCTTCGTAACAACCTGATCGAACAGCAGGGCTAAACCATCGGGTGACAGACTCACCTGCATCTCTGACTGATTGGATGCTGCCCACAACGACTCTACTTTATAAGTCTTCAAATCAATTGCTGCTAGGGATAGCTGCTGAGAATATTCTTCCCCTGGTAACAACTGAGTCATCAAGCAATACAGGTTTTGCGCCATGGTATCGAACTGGCAGTTAAGAAGATCACCATTAGTGCTTAAAAGTTCTTTCTGAAGTCCTTGGTTAGTGACGAGAAACAGCGATTGGGTAAAATCACTATTGGACTTCACCATTGCTGCTCGAATTCCATCCTTGGAAAAACTCAGCACCTTGTCAAACTTGGGGAAAAAATCAAGGGGTTTGGCTTGAGGAGTTAGAGGCAAAATGGTAACCCCCTCTCCTGGCATATTGGCAATTGTTTCACTGTCCGGCGCGATCGCAAAATCTCCTCCTAGCTGTTTGAGAAAAAGTTGCCAAGGCGTATTGGACTGCTTTACCCAAAGTCCCGAATCATCGGGATTACGTCGATTTACCCGAAAAACAACAATAATCTGCCCATCATCAGATAGGTCAAATTTTAAATTGTGGTAGTTTAAATTGTCTAAAATCCTCTCGATGTTGCCTGCTTTTAAGGGTGAGTGAGGTGGGTTAGCAGACATTGCTGGTATACCCGTAGTTACGGTATACAACTGTTGTTCCAACAAACCCGGCCCATAATTCGACCAGTCACTAGCTGCAAACAAAATGCGATCGCCCGTTGGATAGGGTTTAAAATCTGTGACGACCATGTTTTTCGGGGTAAGGAGAATTTTTTGTTGACGGGTAAGGTTGTAGAGAATTAACCGTCCCTTCTCATCTCCCATTACACCCAAGTAGATAAAAATGCGATCGCGAGTCCGAAATTGCCCCTCAAACGGCTGCATCAGATTCCCTGGTTTCCCCATTCCCAGACTTTGCCGGGC
>JBFLZA010001566.1:0-1030 GCA_040756535.1 Cyanobacteriota bacterium | reverse complement strand
AAAAAGAGGAGGGTGAAGGTGGCGAAGGCGGTGAAGGCGGTGAAGGCGGTGAAGGCTAATAGATTTAGCGTAAACTCCTTTTGCTGAGATCACAAATTAGGGAGTACGGGGAGATAAGGCGCTTTACAAAGAAACTTATTCCCCAACTCCATTGCACAACCTTTAATTTTTGTCAAGTTACCGCTACTGATGCCGAGGGATTGCTAGAGCGATCGCTGCTGTGTCGCACGGGAATTTCGATTAAAAACTCCGTTCCTTCTCCGGGAGTTGACTCACATTGCAGGCTACCTTTATGCTTTTCCACCACAATCTGATAGCTAATCGATAGCCCCAAACCCGTTCCTTTGCCCATTGGTTTGGTTGTGAAGAAGGGGTCAAAGAGTTGTCCTTTTGCATCCTCCGTTATTCCTGAACCATTATCCGCGATTTTGATAGTAACGCCATTGGGAGATGAAAGCTCTGTACGAATCCAGATAGTAGGAATGAAATCCAATTTAGGATTGTGCAGATCGTCTTGTGCTTCCTCTAAAGCGTCAATTGCATTCCCCAACAGATTCATAAATACTTGATTGAGTTGAGAGGGATAGCACTCCACTAGCGGCAGTTCACCATATTCTTTAATCAACTGAATAGCGGGATGATCGCTGCTTGCTTTCAAACGGTTGTTTAAAATTAACAGAGTACTCTCCATCCCCTCATGGATATTAATCAGTTGCATCTGAGTCGAATCACGACGCGAGAAGTTTCGCAAGCTCAGCACCAGATGGCGAATTCGTTCTGCGCCAGTTTCCATAGAGCCGAGGACTTTGGGTAAGTCTTCGATCAAAAAATCCAGCTCCACGGCTTTAGCATGAGTCTGAATTTCTGGGGCAGGATTGGGATAATACTTTTGATAAAGGTGTATAAGCTGTAGTAAATCTTTAATATATTCGCTGGCGTAGTGCAGATTGCCGTAGATAAAACTTGTAGGGTTGTTGATTTCGTGGGCCACTCCAGCAACTAACGTTCCTAAAGTGGACATTTTTTCAGT
>JBFLZA010001565.1:0-1031 GCA_040756535.1 Cyanobacteriota bacterium | reverse complement strand
AGGAATCCGCTCTGCGTCTGCATAATATTCGCTAATAATCACTGATGCAGGACGGTTAAGAAACACACCTTGACCCGTAGCTACGGTTGATGAGGAACCGCTAGCCGGGGTAGTTTGGTTATTCGCCACCGCTGGGACGGCACCGCTAGCCGGGGTAGTTTGGTTATTCGCCACCGATGGGACGGCACCGCTAACCGGGGTAGCCAGAGCCTTCTGTTGGTTCATAAACACTGGATACATCAAGGAAGTCATCGCCAAGGGCATATATAAACGCTTCTTGGTTGCTCGACGTCTGGCTGCGGGACTTCTGGTTGCTTGATTGGCAGTTGCTGGAGTAGTTACTTGATTGGGAGTTGCTGGAGTAGTTGCTTGATTGGGAGTTGCTAGAGTAGTTGCTTGGTTGGGAGTTGCTGGAGTAGTTGCTTGGTTGGGAGTTGTTGAAGTTGTAGATGCGGTGCGAGGGCTAGAAGGACCATCCAGAACCTGCGCTAAGGAAACTATTGCCTGAACCTTGGAAACTTCTTCTTTTGGACGAAAGAAACCACCAGGATAGCCAGTCATAAATCCAGTTTGATAGGCTTCCTCAATTGCCGGAGCTGCCCAATAACCTACAGGAACATCTTTATATACACTTCCACTTGGTATCTGTGCCACCTGGTTTTGATTAAAAGCTTGACGAATTATCGCAGCAAATTCATCGCGATCGAGTGTTTTATTTGGTCTATATGTTCCATCAAGGTATCCAGTAACAATGTTTTTTTCAGCTAGCGCTTTAATAAAGGGACTCGCCCAGTGATCTTGAATGTCAGGAAAGTTAGTTGCTGATTCTGGAGCCGCAATTACCTTTTGTGGAGCCGAAGTTACCAAGGGGGCAATTGTACCCACGGCTACTCCTAAAGTGAGCAAAGCTACACTTGCTGATGACCAACTAGAGAAGTTAGACATTTACAAATACCTCCAATATTTTTTTCTATACAATTAAGTCTACCTGTCGGATGATTTTAATTTCTCCCCCTGACGATGGAAGAATA
>JBFLZA010001564.1:0-1032 GCA_040756535.1 Cyanobacteriota bacterium | reverse complement strand
ATTCCTGGATCGGAGTGACAGATAGCGGAATTTATGGCGGAACAGAGGGCATTTATAAGTGGGTGAATGGAGAAGCGTTAACTTACAGCAACTGGACTCCTGGCGAACCCAACAACATACTTCATCCCTGGAGTCCAGAAGGTGAAAATTTTGGCGAGATGTATGCTTTAGATTCGTGGAATGATTCGACAGGTGTTGATCCGTCTACTGTCGATCCTAATAGGCAACCTCAGCGCGGTATTATCGAAATTGATCCAGCTAGCTTGACACAACCTATTGTTAATCTCCATGTCACTGATACTCAAGCCGGCGAAGATGGAAATGCCGGCCAAATTCTGATTCAACGTATCGGCAAATTAGATGAAGATTTGACTGTAAATTATACAGTGGCCGGTTCGGCGACGAATGGCGTTGATTATCAACAATTAACCGGCACTGCTACAATCGCTGCCGGCTCATCTCTAGTCACCATTCCAATTTATGCACTTGCAGATGATGAATTAGGAGAAAATGAGAGAATTACTGTGAATTTAGCCCCTGGAGACTATGAAGTAGGAACAAAGCCGGTTGCTGAAATATTAGTTGTAGACCAACATCCGATTAATCGAGTTAGCAATGAAGTCATTGGGCGCAATGTTGATGTTCCTTACTGGACGCAACGTTGGCGCAACGGCGAAACGCTAGAGCAACTTCGGATTGCAATTATTGAAGCAGCGAATGATGGCCAAGGAAACTATGAAGCAGAAACGAAGATCAAAGAGATTTACCAAGATGTTTTAGGGCGCGAAGCGGAAGACACAGAAGTTGCGAACTGGCGTTCTCGTCTAGAAGCCGGTGCAACCTTGTCTCAAGTTCACCAAGAACTTCAAGGTCAAGAGTTTATTCCAACTCTCAATTATGTTTACACAAACCCAGCAAACGGCCATCGCTATGTCTTAACGACCCCTGATACTTGGCTTGGCGCACAAGAACAGGCAAAGGCATTAGGTGGTAATTTAGTGTCCATTAATGATGGAAATGAAAACCAGTGGC
>JBFLZA010001563.1:0-1036 GCA_040756535.1 Cyanobacteriota bacterium | reverse complement strand
CGAGCAAACAATCAAGAGTTAAGAATCAAAATCGACCCAGGAGCCAAAACCACAGGTCTAGCCGTTTTACGAAACGAGGTAGTTTTGTGGGCAGCAGAGCTAACCCATAGAGGATTTCAAATTCGAGATGCTTTAACTTCTAGAAGGCAGTCAAGGCGTTCTCGCAGAAATCGTAAAACTCGTTATCGTCAACCGCGATTTAATAACCGTATTCGTTCTAATGAATGGCTTCCTCCTTCCTTAATTAGTCGAGTTGACAACATCTTGACTTGGGTTAAACGATTGTTGAAATTATCTCCAGTCACAACTATCTCGACTGAACTTGTTCGATTTGACACCCAACTGATGCAGAATCCAGAAATTTGTGGGATTGAGTATCAACAAGGTCAACTTGCTGGATACGAGTTAAGAGAATATATGCTCGAAAAGTGGCATCGCAAGTGTGCTTACTGCGGTGTTACCGATACTCAACTAGAGATTGAGCATATAATCGCTAAATCGAAAGGAGGTTCTAATCGAGTCTCTAACTTGACCTTGAGTTGTACCAAATGCAACCAAAAGAAAGGAAGTAAACCCATTGAGCAATTCTTGAAGAAGAAGCCCGACTTACTCAAGTCAATTCTCGCTCAAGCCAAACGACCATTAGCCGATACGGCTGCCGTCAATGCTACTCGATGGAAACTGTTCAACTCCCTAAAAGAGTTAGGTTTGCCTGTAGAAACTGGAACAGGCGGCAGGACTAAATATAATCGCTGTCGTCAATCTTTGGATAAAACGCATTGGTTAGATGCAGCGAATGTAGGTGCTTCAACTCCAGAGAGCCTGAGAATCCTGGTATCAAAACCTTTAATTATCAAGGCAACAGGACACGGCAATCGTCAAATGTGTGGAACTAATGCTTTTGGATTCGTGCGATTCGTTCCCTAAAAAGTGGAAGGCTATGCAGCCTGAAACGAACTAGGGGCAAGGAAAACCAACCTCTCGTATTGGTTGGAACAGAACCTTGACAACTTGATTGACCTGTAGGTGAACCCTA
>JBFLZA010001562.1:0-1037 GCA_040756535.1 Cyanobacteriota bacterium | reverse complement strand
ACGTTGGAATTATACTGCTCGTAGTAGTCCCGAATTGTGTTTAGAACTGCCAGAGGTTTTTGGGATGTGGCGGCGTTGTCTAGATAAACTAGCGGTTTGCCATTGACTTCTTGGTGCAGAATTGGGAAATCTGCACGGACTTTATCGGCGAGTGTTCTATCTTTGGTGAGAGTCATGGGTAAAAAGGTAATGGGTAATTGATAATTGGTAATTGGTAACTGGTAAAAGTTATTTCTTCAAAATTACATTACTTATTACCGATTACCTATTCCACACTATTCGATGGTTCTACAAGCAACACATCGAGAGAGACTTGTTTGCAGAGAGGCGATGGGAATCTGGTTGATAATTTCTATCGCAAAAGCGTCAACTAACAAGTTGTTAGCACTCACTTTGTCTAAACCGCGACTTTGCAGGTAAAAGACTTCCTCATCATCCAACTGGCTTACTGTTGCACCGTGAGTACATTTCACGTTATCGGCAATGATTTCCAGTTGAGGTTTAGTATCGACTCTCGCTTTGGGGGACAACAGTAAGTTACGATTTAATTGCCCTGCATCCGTCAATTGTGCTGCTTTGGCAACAAGGACTTTACCGTTAAATACGGAATGAGCCTTATCAGCCACAATACACTTTTGTAATTGACGAGTTGTGCTGTGGGGATGGTTGAGAATAATGGCGCTGTGAGTATCGCCAATCTGTTCCCCAGAAATCATGGTTAAACCATTGAGGGTGGTTTCAGTTTGTTCGCCCAACTGATAAATTTCTAAGTTGTGGCGGGATATTTTGCCACCCAAACTCACTGCATTGCAAGTGTAGCGGCTGTTGCGGGATTGCGCGATCGCACTCTTGCCAATATGAAACGCTGCGCCACTATCTCGTTGAATCCGGTTGTGGCGAACTTCAGCATTTTCTTCTACCCAAATCTCTGTAACCGTATTGATTAAATACGGATGAGTTTTATCCGCACACCAGTCGCCGACTGGCAGATAATCTTCTATCAGAGTTACTTGAGAGTTCGGTTCTGCGACTACCAA
>JBFLZA010001561.1:0-1038 GCA_040756535.1 Cyanobacteriota bacterium | reverse complement strand
ATAAACTGAGCCACTTCCAGATTATCCACCGCGATCGCGCCTTCCCCTGGAGGAGCTACGCTTAGGTTTAACTGGTTGGCTGCTTCCAGATTCAACCCCCAAGAAGAAATACCATAAATTAAACAACCTGCAAGATTCGCCTGCTCAAAGTTAGTCTTGAGCAACCTTGCTCCCATCAAGTTTGCCTCACCCAGATCGGCTCCGGAGAGATCGGCACCTTGTAAATCCGCACCAATGAGAATCGCTCCCCGCAAATCCGCGCCGATCAGGTTCGCGCCGATCAGGTTTGCTCCCCGCATATCCACCTCACTCAGATTTGCCCCGATTGCGATCGCCCCGGATAAATCTGCTTTGCCGAGATATACCCAGTGAAGATCGGCTCCATCCAGGTTCACCCTACTCAGGTTCGCTTCTAACAGGTAAGCCTCGCTGAGGTTTACTTCACTCAGATCCGCCTCAGACAAATCTGCTTTACTCAGGTATGCCCCACTCAAGTTAGCGCCCCGCAGGTCGGCTTGAGACAGAGATGCCCCCATTAGGTTCACTCCGCTCAAATTTACGCCACTCAGAGATGCCTTCATCAGGTTTACCCCGCCCAAATCTTCCTGGTGCAGATCGGCTCCTCTGAGGTCTGGCAGTATTCCTGGACTCAAAGAGCGCCACTTATTCCAAGCTTCTACTCCTTGCTTTAGCAGAGCCAGTTGTTGCTCGTTTGCCATGCAGCTCCACGCCCCTTTATTTTGGCAGATGCCATTACTGGCCTTTGGTAGGATGTCTTGGCGCTTACTTCGTAGTAGTGATGCACCCAAGCCATAGAGATTCACTGAGATTTTTTGGGAAAGCTATATAAGACAGCCAGACTACTCAAACTACCACTTTCCAAATAAGTATGCTCTTAGTTTTATTTTTGTTTGAATAGATTAAGAAGTATTTCTTTGTGCAGTAGATTCCCCCGCACAGAATTTCTAGTCTATCAAAAGCCTTAATTTTAAACCAGCTTAGGAATAGTTGTGTTTATCAGTGAGGATTTTGGTGTTC
>JBFLZA010001560.1:0-1039 GCA_040756535.1 Cyanobacteriota bacterium | reverse complement strand
TAACCTCACCCTTGACACCGTACTGAACAATCGCCGTATCGATAATGCCCATATTTTTCCGATCGTCGTCGAGCATATCCTGTAGGCGATCGCGAATTTCATCATCTGTGCAATCCTGGATGAATTGCTGCTCGTTGTTAATTAGCAGATTTTGTAGTGCTTTCATCTCTGCCAATTTTGTGCCAATTGCAACGCGCTTAGCGTCATCAACAGTCGGTACCATTTTTTCTTCTCCTCTAACAATTGTGCGATCGCAATGTCTCCAGGAAACTCATCAGACATAGGACTATTGCTCGCATTGCTTCAAACGACCCAGAATTTCCGCTTTGCGATCGCTTACCTGTTTGCCGATAAAAACCAACTGGGTCGCCTCTTGTTCAAATGGCTCCAGATCCCAACGTCCAGCCACGAAATTAAAAAGATAGTTTCCTTGAGCAAATCGTACAAAACCTTTCGCCCGGTAAACATCTGTCCCAAGTGAGGCAGCAAATTCTTCAAAACATTGCCGATTGAAAGTAGCAGGACTTGTCGTGCTAAATGATTCAAATTCAAGTTGGTGAACGTGATGAGGTGGCGGTTGCACTCGCTCTCGACCAATCCCAAATAGTAAGTCAGGATCTACTTGGCATCGTTTAGTATGCAAAATTGAGGCAACTTCGTTTAACGAGCGCAATTTATCTTCGATTGTCTTTAACTCGCTTTCAGACACTAAATCTACTTTATTTAAAAGGAGGGTGTCTGCTGCTTCAATTTGTATCCGAGTTGTATGTCCCACAGACGGATATTTCACCATTGCATCGGCATCGATAACCGTGACAACTCCATCCAGTCGCACGTTGGTTAAGCTTTCTTGAATGTCGAACACTAGCGCATCTGGTTCTGCAACTCCAGTTGTCTCTACTACAATATTATCCGGGTCAACGCTATCAATGATTTCATTAACAGCAGCTTCAAATTCTCCTAACAGCGAACAGCATACGCAACCGCCACCAAGGTCTGCCATCTCGACATTTTTGCCTTGAATGATTTTGGTATCGAT
>JBFLZA010001559.1:0-1039 GCA_040756535.1 Cyanobacteriota bacterium | reverse complement strand
CCTTGTCCATTTGTGATCGACCACCACTCTAGCTCCGACCAAGTTTCTGAGCAAAATATCAATGGTGCCAACAAATTTGCCATCTCCAAACGCTCTCTCTTTTCGAGATTCGCATGATTCGACTATCAGTTGCTCATCATCAAGCAATTGCATGAAGGACTTTGCTGATTCGATTATGGATCGTCTAACAGAATTTCTCTCCACGTTTCGTCCCGGAGCGAGAAGGGGAAGCCCGACAGAAGCTACCAGGTCATCGAAAACTTTTGCAGCAGTTTCTTCGAAAACATCGCGCGAGGGCAAATCCTCAAACAAACGCTTGAAGAGCTTGTGAGCTATGTCGCCAATTAGCTGATCGCCATCAGGAACCTTAAGAAGTGTGCCGGGATGCAGCTGCGCGTGATATCGCAATGTCCATGCCAGAGGACAACCAAACAACTGGCGCACGCTACTCACTGACTCCTCAGGACGTTCTTTGATAACTGACGCTGGCGCCCCCTGCTACAGCCCTGAGCACAAAACAATTTTTGTGCCTGAAGAGGTAATGAGAATGGGGAAATGGGCACCCAATGACAACGTTTCTTTTGCACTGAGACATGAGTTTGGACATGTATTCAGCGCCAAGTTTGATGCGCTAAAACATGCACTCTCTGACGATCCAGCCTTTATACAAGTATTCAAGAGCGACTTTTCAAGCCTCTCTGCATCGAAGCTCAATGAGCTACGCTTATCAGGTAGATCTCTAGCAAATGTAAGAGATGAAGTATTTGCAGACATGTATGCTCATGTTTCGGCACAACGCGCGGGAGTCACTGCCAACAGTCATTATTCAATAAAGCTCAAGGAATCATTCCCTAATTGCCTGAAATACTTGGAGGAATTCTAAAGCCATGGCCAATAGCAATGATTGGTTTGACAAACTGACAGAAAAATTGGCGGCTGAGCCCAGGTGTACCGCTGAGGAGCAGGAGTCCTTTGAAGCGGAACGAAAGGCGATGGAAGGAACGCAGTGGGAATGGGCGCAAATGCAACCAAGTGGTGA
>JBFLZA010001558.1:0-1039 GCA_040756535.1 Cyanobacteriota bacterium | reverse complement strand
AACAGAAAGCACCGAGCGGAGACATTCGACCCGGATTAGATGTACCAACAGGCTGAGGGTCATCTGGGAAAAGCCACTGGTCAATCCCAAGTTCCCATCCCCATAGGTACTCACTGAGGGTCACTAATCCGATCGCAGCTACAATCAGGCTACATACTCGCCCAACTAAACGCCATTTGGAGGCTGTAGGTTCTGCTGACAACAATAGAGATGTTCCCGCCAGCACAAAGCCCACAGCCGTATTCGCCTTCATACTCACCAAACCGGGCAGCAAACTTTTCAGAATGCTGATGTCCACAATCCAGCCGATCAGGACTAAGCAACCAATGCTAGTAACAAAAGCCGCCGCAACTTTAACAACCCTCTGTAAGGAGGACATAGACCAGAGGCTAGCTTGATGGCTCACAATGCCTTCCTTCTCTGTAAAAATGAATCTCAAAGGCGCTATGCTGACAGTCGGCTGACTGACCTGCAACATCCATCGACCCAACGGATCGAGAAAAGCGGATTGTCCTTCAATTCTATAAATGAACCTGGTCACTGACCCCCGACTGAAGTACGGGGGCTTGAAAGAGGAAGACTCACCACCTTCTTAATTCGAGACTAAAACGGTGTCTAGCCAATTGCTGAATTGCCTGGGAGTGGTATCCCGACAGACGTTGAGAATGCCTCCCTAGTTTTCAACCTCTCTGGCAGTCAGCGGCGAAGGGAAATATATACCTAGAAATAGGACTTATCGTGAATGTTCGTTCCAGTTGTAAGTAGCGAAAATAGACCACTAATGCCGACAACACCAAGTCGAGCAAAGCGCTGGATAAAGTCAGGCAAGGCAACCCCATTTTGGAAAAAAGGAGTATTTTGTGTTCGACTCAATGTAGAACCATCCGATATCAATCGTCAACCAATAGCGGTTGGTATTGACCCTGGCTCAAAACGAGAACTGCGATACGTTTCTGCCCAAATGGATAGCTCATCAGCTTGAAGTGTACGCGGAGCAAGGTTACTAACCCCATCGTATGGGTTAGAAACAACAGAACCT
>JBFLZA010001557.1:0-1040 GCA_040756535.1 Cyanobacteriota bacterium | reverse complement strand
TCCCATTTCCCTGGGTGCTTTGACACGCACCAGTGCGCCTGGTTTGCAGATTTCGTCACCCACTTGTGATTCAATGGGTGGACGCGCGATGTAGAACGGTGAGTCGAGCGCGATCGGTCCACTGGGAAATGCTGGAGTAAAAGCCAGGTTCGGATTGGTGGCAAGTGATGCGACGAGCGGCTGCGGTTGTCCCTGTAGTTTGGGATTAGAGTATGATGCAGCATACTCTTCCAGAAGAATGCGACAATTTTTCTTCGTCAGGCGTTGCCCAATTAAATTGGAGAGTCGGTGCAGAAGTTCAGGTGCAACCACGTTGGTCAAATAGCCAGGACTATACCCAACGTCTTCTGCAATTTGGCTGTAGGTTTGATATTGCCAGATCCCGCGTAAAAGTAATGTTTCTGCCGGATTGAGCGGACGGCTCTGCCTAGCAGTTAACTCACGGTTGAGACTCTCGAAGAAGGTGTCAACATTCATGAGAATTGATCCGTAGGGATAAAGGGCTTTAGAAGATGTTTAGAGCGCAGTATGAGATTTTCTATGAGATATCTTATGAGATTTAGAGGTTGTCTGATACACAAATACAACGCTATTTAATGAAGAAGTAAGATTATGTCAGTTTTATAAGTGCTTCCTCATCAGCAATCATTCAAAATTAGAAAAGTGCTTTCTGACCAACAATTATTCAAAATTAGAACCGTTTTGCAATTGAGTTTCTGTGACGCAAACTTGCGACTCCTTTTGGTAGGCAAGTTGCTTCTGCCACAAGTTCATGTAATCGGACGTAAGTGTTCTAATTCCCGTGTATGAATCAGTACCAGGTTGGTGGCAGTCTGAGTCGAGACCATCCTTACTATGTGAGGCGGCAGGCGGATGCTGACCTTTATCGAGCTTTAAGCAGTGATCAATTTTGTTACGTATTTAATGCCCGTCAAATGGGTAAGTCTAGCTTGATGGTGCAGGTACTACATCAGTTGCAACAGGATGGCGTTTCTTGTGGAGCGATTGACCTATCTCGCATTGGTAGTGAAACCTTAACA
>JBFLZA010001556.1:0-1040 GCA_040756535.1 Cyanobacteriota bacterium | reverse complement strand
CAACGCCTAGAGAATCATTGTTATGCATTCCATTTGCGTGAAACGAATTTCTCAAATTTGCGAGCACAGTGAGAATATCCTTTTCTCGTCCCCAGGTGGGAATACCTGCCTGTTGGAGCATGGTATCACTGATGTGACAAAACCCTCTCTTTTTTGGACTTGCAGAAAGGGCCTTTAAGATGTTGTTGAAAAGATTCTCTATCTTGAAATGCACTTTGGTAATAAGAGTGTTTCTCAGGTAATCGAGCATGAGGTCTTCAGCCTGACTAGAGGTCAAACCAGTTCCAATTAGATTTCGATACTCTTCATCCCAATTATCGCCATACTTCTCTTGAGCAAGACCTTTTAGGCTCATGAGTATTCTTATCCAATTACCGCACGCACCAATGTCACACTGCAAACCATCAAGGGCGACATGACGAGCATCCTGTGACGCATACGAAACTCCGCTCACGGTTACTATTCTCTGCCTGATCTCCTCGATGGCCTGGTTTATACTCAGAAAATCTTGGAGAACCTGATCGAAATTGGAGTAGTTCATTTGATCCGTCCGTGTTGTTCTGATCCCTAACGGAATGCGCTTAAGCCGCCGCCTCTTTGAGAAATTACCTGCAGATCAGGCTGAGCATAAGCTTGCATATAACGCTCGACAATGTGGGTTATCTTCTTGCGGACTTTAATGGGTTCAACAATTGCTCTAAAACTCTCACTTGTACCTCCCGTTCCGGTAACCGTGACCGTTCCGAAGTTCAACAATCTGCCCAGTATGTTCTGGTGTACCGAGATACTTTCCACTTTGGGCAACAATATCTCGAGCGTATGTCTGCGAATTAGGCCCCTTTTGGCAATCACACGCTTGTTCGTGACAGCAAATTCGGTTGTAAGGAGAATGATCAACACCTGAACTCCTAGAAAAATCGAGTATAGAAAAAACCCTCCAGCGGTTAGCAACAAGAACCCCCCAAGTAACCCCAATGTCATATCACCTTTACCACCTGTTCTAAAGGCGTAAACAAAGAAGCCAATGCTCACTACGAAAG
>JBFLZA010001555.1:0-1040 GCA_040756535.1 Cyanobacteriota bacterium | reverse complement strand
ATAAATTCTGTTTCAAACAACTAGAAAGTTGAGAGACAGCGAACGGTAAGATGGTGCCTGCGACCCCAAGCTGGAGTAGTTGCCGCCGTGTCCAATGAGGAGGAATGCTGTTGTATTGCCCCATAGCAGCTATAGCGTCCCCAGCTCGCTAGTCATGAATATGAGCCATACCTTCACGCTAGGATGCTTAACGGTTTCCTGCCTTACTCTTTGGGAAGATTCAGACTTATTGGATTACCGCAGTGGCTACCGACTTAACCTGGGACAAACCTCACCCAATTGCGAACCGCTATAGCACAATCAAGATGGTAGGAAGCTCAATGCAAACAGAATTGCAAGACCCACCGTAAGGACCAAAAATAGCTGACCGCTTAACTCTAAGAATTTGTTAAGAATTTCAACATGTGGTCGCCCCGGAAGATTGAGCTGTGAACGAATGTAGTTGAGCCAACGAACTAAATCTTGATTCTGACGACTACCAAAAGAAAAAATGCGGTAGAACCCAAAGCTCAAAATAGCAGGAAGTACAAGAGCGCATCTAAGATAGGGGTTATTATCTTCAATGTTCTTAAAGTAGTAGACAAGAATCGCGCCTGTGATAGCGTAAAACCAAGTAATTACCTGCCATGTAGTATTTACATAGAACTTAAACAAGTCTATGTAGACGTTGTACTGTTTCCACAAAAGGTTGTCTGATTCCAAGTTGTCTGATTTTTTAGCCCAATATTCTTCTGTATCTGGCGTATCCGTCATACTTCTTACCCTAACTATTTAACCGCTACTTAGCGATCTAACACCTTCATCCGGGGTCTTATTCTGCGGTTTTGCGGTTTAACTGCTCAAAAGTGGCGGCTTATACCGAATTAGAGCAGTCTAAAACCGTCTATGCTTTAGTTATATCGCACCCGACCACACACGCGATCGCGCTGGCAAAGAGTATTAGAGTTTAGAGCGACGTGCAGAGCGATTTAGCAGCTCCCTTAAGTTAAGCCACAGAGAGAAACTTCCTAACACTATTAAACTAGCTCCGAGCGGATAGA
>JBFLZA010001554.1:0-1042 GCA_040756535.1 Cyanobacteriota bacterium | reverse complement strand
GTTTAATGGTTGGGGCATTCGTACTTTGAGTAGTTTGTCACCCGCTTACAATCCGATGGGCTATCACATTGGTTCGATTTGGCCCCATGATAACGCTCTGATTGCAATGGGATTGCGATCGCTCGGTCTCATCGATCAAGCCCTAGAACTTTTCCAAGGTTTATTCGACATGACTAGTCAGCAGCCTTATCAACGTCCTCCAGAACTCTTCTGCGGCTACGAACGGAACGGTGATAGCGCTCCTGTGCAGTATCCAGTTGCCTGTACTCCCCAAGCTTGGGCTACTGGTAGTATCTTCCAACTGCTGCAAATGATGGTTAACTTGGTGCCTGATGCTCAAAATAACTGCTTGCGAATAATTGACCCCGCTTTGCCAGAATCGATTAATCGCCTGTCTTTTCATAATTTGCGAGTCGGCCCCACCATCCTCGATTTAGAATTCGAGCGTTCTGGGACTACGACTGCTTGCCGCGTTGCAAAAAAACGCGGTAATTTGCGGGTAGTTATTGAAGCTTAGATGAGTAATTTTAAACTCCAATAATGAAAAAACTCCAGAAATGTTGTGACAAATCTGGAGTTAGGAAAGATACGCATTTACCTATACCAAATTTTCACCGCGAGAGTATCCTACGTCATCAGGGTATACACCCAAATACAGTTAAGATATCTGAGGATCAACTGCTGTGCTTTTGGTTTACACAAATTCTCGGTTGGAAGTAACGCAAAACAGCCCCAGATGTACTGAGGCTGTTTTGCGAGAGTTGTTTGGCAGGAGGGGTACATCAATAAGTGATGCCCCATGTTTAGATATAGATAATTTAGTATGTATCCTTATTCAGGAATGTTTTGGCATATCCGGATGGTTTGGAAAATTGCGTAGGCGCAGCCCGTCGTAGCGCTTTTTCCAAAAAGAAACTCCAGATGCCTTGAGTGCATCTGGAGTAGTAACAGGTTTCTAACATCAATCAATTTTTACCTATGCGATCGTCCGATGTCGTTAGGGTATATACTTAAATGTATTTTATGTCTGCTCATCCGCAAA
>JBFLZA010001553.1:0-1043 GCA_040756535.1 Cyanobacteriota bacterium | reverse complement strand
AGCCGTTCAATGTCCAGTTTGATATTCTCGGCAACATTTATTGCCGATCGATTGGATATCTTAGTTCTTACCTCATCCAATATTCCTGGCTCTGCGTGCTTCAGGTAGTTTCGCAACTTTTCCTGCGCATCGTCAGCCCCTTCTACCCAGACAAAGAAGAAGTACGTTACAGCACATAGCAGTCTGAAGCGACGCCGGAAAAGCCTGGGCAATGCATTCTCAATCTGCTCGAAATCAAGATTTCTTCCACTTGTGAGAACATGACTCAATACGACAGGTATTCCTTCAAGCATTCGAATATCGTTGTTTTGCAAGGCTCGAATCAGAGTCTCTTCTACGTTGGTGCGTGATGATTCAACCAAGGGATAACCAAGACTACCCAAATCACGCAGTAACAACTGTTTTTCTACGGGTTCCATTGGCGGTGCAACTCCCTAATTGTCCCAACATCAAATTGTTTTTCTTCTAACTGATCAATTAGTAGTCCAAGGTTGAATTTACATGTCGGAGGATCGAAGTAATAGGAAGCTGTTTCTCTGTACCGTTCAAACAAGCTGACTAAATCCAATCCTTCACTTTCTATAAGCAGCACAGAGTCATCTACATCGACTGAAGTTCCGCGAAACATTTTGGAGATTATCAAGTCTTCGAAGTTTAAGCACGCAAGGATAATTCTTTGATAGCGTTCAATTACAAGATGCAGACCATCGTTGTGGATTGGTTCGATGAATGATGTCTGGAAAACTGTTTGCCCAGAGTACAAATCGAATATCCATGGATTGTTTGGGTGCATGTAACCAGTTCCAGTTTTTTCTGTGTAACCCAGTTTCAGTAATGTCTTTACGAGAACCTCATACTGAGCTGGAATTGGAATTAGGAAATCTACGTCCTTTGTTGTCTCCTTATGTCCTAATAGTGTTAGTGCTGTTCCTCCACATGCCACCAGTAACAGCTTTGATCGAATCTCGTTATCCCACATTTGCAGGACTTCGAACAAATCTTCCTTTGCTAACCTATATTGATCCAAGTTTGTATGCTTTACT
>JBFLZA010001552.1:0-1043 GCA_040756535.1 Cyanobacteriota bacterium | reverse complement strand
GATGGCATTCCCGTGGTCAATCATTCACGACGCCCCTTTAGCGAGTGGCAATATCGTTGAGGATATGCAACTTGCTTTAGACTTAGCAATCGCCGGCCATCCAGCAGTATTTTGTGGCGAAGCGAAAGTTACAGGACTTCTACCCCAGCAAGAGCAAGCAGCCACAAGTCAGAGAACAAGATGGGAACACGGTCATTTGCAGACCCTGCTAACACAAGTTCCCCGACTGCTAAAAGCTTCAGTTCAGCAAACACGTTTCGATCTTTTAGCAATCGCCTTAGATTTATTCGTCCCCCCGCTTTCCCTGCTAGTCATGCTGTGGGCTGCTGCTACGGTAGCCACCTTACTAACAGGAACTCTGGGATTTTCCTCATGGATTCCAGCAATTCTTTTAGCCTCACAAGGGCTGCTAATTTTTATCTCAATATTCGGGGCATGGGCAAAATTCGGGCGTGCAGACTTACCTATCCAGACACTTTTAGCCGTTCCGTTTTACATTCTTTGGAAAATCCCACTTTATTTCGCTTTTCTCATTCGACCTCAAACAAAATGGGTTCGCACAGAACGAGATTCAGCGGACGCACCAAAACCTTAAAACCCCTTCCTACGTCAGTCCTTAACTCAACCTCTCGCCTTCCTCAAACTCACCAAAAACAAAAGTGAAGAGTGAACTAAAAATAAGCCCACTCTTCACTTCAAAAGTTAAACTCACACCTTGCCTTGATGCACCGTCTTCACCCATTTCAGGCGCTTAGGACGCACTGAGATTCGAGCCGTGACACTTGCCATCACCACGATCCAGTGGAACATATATAACATCCCGCGTAGCGTTTGCAACAGCGTGACAAAAAAGGAAGAAGAATGAAGCGATAAATGCTTCCGAGAAAGCAAAGAAGGAGAGTGCATTTGAGACTCATCCTTCATAGTTCCTAATTTATCTCGCCGCAGACGGATACGCTTAATGCCGGTAAACATCGCCACCACAGACATCACGAGCATCACAGCACTAATTGGACTGTACACCGGCATCCGTTTAAGCGCGA
>JBFLZA010001551.1:0-1045 GCA_040756535.1 Cyanobacteriota bacterium | reverse complement strand
ACTATCCGTTTATGGCGCAAACATACGTATTGGGCTGCGTTTCAAGTAATAGATGTATCGCCGCGATATTCTGAGATGGGTAAGAATGTTGTTTTCACACCAGATGGTAGCCTGTTTGCCGTTGGATTGTGTTCTAGATATACAACAATGCCAAGTCAGATACGTGTCTATAGTGCAGAGAATTTTTTTGTGGTGCAGACTATTGAAGATGCAGGAGGCAACGGGAGTATAAGTTTTAGTCTTCAAAACGATCTGCTTGCTGAAGCAGGTTGGGGCAAAGATATAAGATTATTTGATGTAGCAAGTGGAATGGAAGTGTTTCGCCTATCCGTGGGGGAAGAGAACACTCAACACTACGCCATATTTTCACCGGATGGAACTCGGTTAGCTGTGACTAGTTCTGAATCTAATCTACAACTCTGGCACCTACCCTAGCATGCTCAGCGCGGCAACGGCGAGTGGAGGAGATTTGGTGGAGTGTTTTATCGAGGATGATGATGCTGGAGAAGTTGGTAAGCTCAATTAATATTCAAGGCTGGCAGCCCATAATCTATCTTGAAGAGTGGAGCAGAAAATGCAATTCATCAAAGACTTCATTAGAAACCTTGTAATTCTTGCGATTATTGGTATCGTCTTATTTGTTCTCTTTCCTGACATAATGCGCCAGATGTTTGAGTTATACAGCGCGCTCCTCGGGCCAATTGTCATACTTGTGGTTGTAGTGTTTGCTTTGCCACGAAGAAATCTGAGGCGACGGTGATGACAACTCCCGATGAAACAGTTGTGATTTTAGGATAGGCGGTGATTTCTATGAAAACGCCATCCCGGAAAATTATCCTAACAGCTATCTCGATTCTGTCATTTATCTTTTCTGTTATCTGGGTAATTGTTCAGCCCGGATTTGAACCACTGATTGGAATCTTGACTAGCCTTGCGGCGCTATTAGCATCCTTTAGAGCAGGCGATGAACCGATTACCCAGTTATCATCCGCATCCATAACACCAGAACAACACCAGCGCAACCGCCAGAACATGCTCCATCTGA
>JBFLZA010001550.1:0-1048 GCA_040756535.1 Cyanobacteriota bacterium | reverse complement strand
AACTAGTGCTAGAGATAGAGGAGCGGGCCCGCGTACCACTTTACCAGTGCTGTCATACTGAGAACCATGACAAGGACACATGAACTTGTTTTCGCTGTTATTCCAGGGAACAACACAACCTAGGTGAGTGCAAACCGCATTGATTCCGTAGTTGGCAATCGATTCATCCTCTTTCACCACAATGTAGGTAGGGTCACCCTTTAAACCTTGAGCGAGAGTGCGATCGCCGGCATTGTGATTCGCCAAAAAATCGCTGACGACGATGTCGTTGCCTAAAGCATCTTTGGCTGTAACACCACCGCCAGCACCACCACTGGAAGGAGGGATGAAATACTTGACAACTGGATAGAGCGCTCCTAATGCAGTGCCCGTAATTGTTCCAAATGTCAAGAGATTCATGAATTGACGACGCCCCATATCGGGAACGTCAGCAGAACCGGAAACTTGAGCCATAACTGAACGCCTGAGGGTATATTTTTTTTAACTACTTGGGAGAAATTCCCAGACTTTTTTAATCCCTGCTTTTTCAATGTAGAGCGATTTCAATTGTCAGCAGGGATGCCACAAGCCCTTCAGGAGAAGGATTTACAGCTTGCGCTTTGGGTATTATTACATTCTTTTACACCGTATCATGAAGTCAAGAAGCGTCACATTTGTAACAAAATGTAAATTTAAATTAAATAAAGAAAGACTATGACGGGACAGGACTTGCGCCAACTCCTGCTCAACAAGTGGGGCTACTCTTATGACATCCAGATCCGGCGTACTCAGGGTAAAATCTTCCTGCAAGTGATGTGGAAATACTTAGAGCAAGCATCTTTTCCACTCTCAGAAGCAGAGTATATAGAACATCTCAACACAGTCACCAATTATCTCCACGCTTGGGGCGGAACATTGCAGGTACAAGACTTTATTGAAAAAACCCGCGAACGTCCGAGATTGGGTAAAGCGGTAAGCTTTCCTCTAGAACTAGGTGAGCGAGCATCAGAATGGTTGCTTTAGTTATTCGTGATTGTTAAAAGATTCTTTTCCCCAAAGGAACATCTCT
>JBFLZA010001549.1:0-1048 GCA_040756535.1 Cyanobacteriota bacterium | reverse complement strand
GCATAATGTCGAGTTTGCTGCACCACCACCAGACCCAAATGCCTGGATTGGTACTTTACTTAGTTGGATTGCACCACCATTAATTTTCTTTGGAATTTGGGGCTTGTTAATCAATCGCCAGGGTGGCCCCGCCGCACTAACGGTAGGTAAAAGTAAAGCCAGGATTTATTCTGAAGGCAGCACTGGTGTCAAATTTAGCGATGTGGCTGGCGTCGATGAAGCCAAGGCGGAATTAGCAGAGATTGTCGATTTCCTCAAAAACGCTGCTAAATACACCACACTGGGCGCAAAAATTCCTAAAGGTGTGTTGCTGGTAGGACCTCCGGGTACTGGTAAAACATTATTGGCAAAAGCGATCGCAGGTGAAGCGGCTGTTCCCTTCTTTAGTATTTCTGGTTCGGAATTTATCGAACTGTTTGTGGGTGTGGGTGCTGCACGAGTCCGCGACTTGTTTGAACAAGCCAAAGAACAAGCTCCCTGTATTGTGTTTATCGATGAGTTAGACGCACTGGGTAAATCTCGTGGCGGTACTGGCCCAATCATGGGTGGTAACGATGAGCGGGAACAAACTCTTAACCAGTTACTCAGCGAGATGGATGGCTTTGATACCAACACAGGCGTAATTATCATCGCCGCTACTAACCGTCCAGAAATTCTCGATCCAGCTTTACGCCGTCCTGGCCGATTTGATCGGCAAGTTGTTGTCGATCGCCCTGATAAAGTTGGTCGGGAAGCAATTCTTAAAGTCCACGCCAGAAACGTTAAATTGGCTGATGATGTTAACTTGAGCACCATTGCTATTAGGACTCCTGGTTTTGCTGGGGCAGATTTAGCCAACCTTGTGAATGAAGCCGCACTCTTAGCTGCACGGCGAAATAGCCAAGCCGTGACAATGGCAGATTTCAACGAAGCTATTGAGCGTCTGATTGCTGGCTTAGAAAAACGCTCCCGCGTGCTGAATGAAATGGAGAAAAAGACAGTAGCTTATCACGAAGTTGGTCACGCCATCATTGGTGCATTGATGCCCGGTGCTGGTAAAGTCGAAAAA
>JBFLZA010001548.1:0-1048 GCA_040756535.1 Cyanobacteriota bacterium | reverse complement strand
CAGTTCAAGCAAAAAGGATTGTAGGTTACTGAGCAAAGCTTCTTCCAGTTGCTGCTCGTAAAAACCATGCTGCCCCTGCAGCCCTAGAAATTCTAGTACGTACGGATCACGGATGAAGTCTAGTGGTTGAGCAGCCAAGGCAGTTACTTTTTCTTCTCCTTCCTGTTTGACGCCTGCGTTGAACTGACTAGCCAGCAGCCGTTCATAGAACAACACATTGATTTGCTGGGCTAAGGCGCGGTAACTCCAGCCCTGCTCGGCGGCTTCCTTGAGGTACCACTGCCGGGCCTGCTCGTCTTTGACCCGCATCAGTTCTCGGTAGTGGGTCCAGCTTAATTCTGCACGCAGTGCGTTCACTTTTGGAAAAGTCAGGTAGAATTGCCGAAAATACTGCAAATTCCGCTTCTCGTACCCCTTACCGAACTCCTTTAACAGCCGCTCAGCCAAAGTTTCAATTAAGCGAGTACCATACTCAGCGCGGGATTGCCCTTGTTGTTCTTCTTCCACAATTAAGCGGCCGATTTGCCAGTAGGCTTCTACCATTACCCAGTTAACTGCCCGGGTGGCTTGAGTGCGAGCAGCGGCGAGTACTTGCCGGATGCGTTCATAAAAAGCGGCTGGCAAACTCTCGCCAGTAATCAATTCGTCTTTTGCCATTGTCTACTCAACAGTAAGGCAAGCAAAATAGAAAATTATTGCTGCTTGCCGAGCAACTCTTGCCGGCTTAATTAGGGATGGCTATAAACTGGGTTTCCCCCAAAATCGTGGCTCTTCCGGAGGTTTGGTGCTGCTTGGTAAATCAGAAGTGGAAGTGAAGCTTAGTGACGCGTAAAAACACGCAATAAACACGTAGGGTGGCTTTGCTATAGCCATTCCGAACTATGAATTCTTCCCGATAGCCCTATAGCACCAAACTTGCGGGAGAACCACTCTTACGGGGGAGTACCACTCATAAGTAACTGATTATAAATGGTTAACTTGAAGGGAGTCGAACCCCTAACCTTGTGATCCATAGTAGAAAGGCTAATGTAGACTTGTTGTAGTGCCA
>JBFLZA010001547.1:0-1049 GCA_040756535.1 Cyanobacteriota bacterium | reverse complement strand
GATCAAGGGATTGCGGCTCTGAGTGCTAACTTTGCCCTTGTTGCCTTAGTAAATGAGACTGGCACTGAACTCGAAGTTATTCGAGTTGTGGGCTGTGAACCCGATCAGATGGACGGTTGGCAGCGGTTTTCTCTTAACGATCCTGTGCCTCTAGCAGAAGCTGTGCGAACTGGACAGCCCATTTGGGCAGAACCATCACAAACACGAGCAATCAGCTATCCGCACCTAACTGAACAGTATGAGCGTTACGATTTCAATGCCTGGATTTCCATTCCTCTGATGATTGAAGGTCGAGCAGTCGGAGGTATGTCCTTTGGTTTCATTCAGCAGCAACAATTGGATGGGGAGCAGCAAGCGTTTATCTTATCGCTGGCACAACAATGTGCCCAAGCGATCGCGCGTACCCGGCTCTATGAAACAGAACAAACAGCAAGAAGTGCAGCAGAAGCTGCCAACCGGGTTAAAGATGAATTCTTGGCAGTATTATCCCATGAATTGCGAACGCCGCTTAATCCGATTTTGGGTTGGTCTAAATTGCTTCGTGGTGGAAAATTAGATGCCGCAAAAACAGATTATGCCTTAGAAACCATTGAGCGCAACGCTAAACTGCAAACCCAACTGATTGAGGATCTTTTAGATGTCTCACGCATTTTGCAAGGTAAGCTCAGTCTCAACAAGGTTCCCGTTAACCTAACATCGACAATTCAATCGGCACTTGAAACCGTGCAGTTAGCAGCAGAAGCCAAATCGATTCAAATTCAAACTATGCTTGACTCGACAGTTGGGCAAGTGTTAGGAGATTGTACCCATCTACAGCAAGTTATATGGAATCTACTTTCCAATGCAGTCAAATTCACTCCGGAAGGTGGACAAGTTAATATTGCTTTAGAACGTGTTGGTTCACAAGCTCAAATCCAAGTCAGCGATACTGGCAAAGGCATTCATCCAAATTTTCTACCCCATGTGTTTGAATATTTCCGTCAAGCAGACAGCACAACCACCCGCAACTTTGGCGGATTAGGGTTAGGGTTGGCAATCGTCCGTCATCT
>JBFLZA010001546.1:0-1050 GCA_040756535.1 Cyanobacteriota bacterium | reverse complement strand
TCTCACTCAGCCATCATGGAACGACTCATCGCCCCAAAGGGCATCAAAAACGGAATATTTCGTTGTCTTAAAGCAGGAGTCAACCCAGAATATCCTGAACAAGGAACCCCGCAAGGGGGAGTTGCGGCATTCAAGGTATTCAATAGAGAACCCAAACAGAACCGTGAATCTAGCAAGAGATTACTAGATAGAGCATTCCCCAAGGTTCCCTACTCCGAAAACAAACACGTTAATGTCACAGGTGAGAAATCACCATTCGACGGAGACTTGACCTACTGGAGCGAACGTAACAGCAAGCTCTACGCTGGCGAAACCTCTAAAGCATTAAAACGGCAAAACCATAAATGCGGATACTGTGGGCTAAAAATGCTTCCGGGAGAGACAGTACATCTTCACCATATAGATGGAAATCACAAAAACTGGAAAACCAAGAACCTTCTAGCTATCCATGAAAGCTGCCACGATTATATCCACATGGGCAAAACCGCAAGGTAGGAACATCGAAAGCTGGGTGCGCTGAAAGGCGCACGCCCAGATTGAACAGAGAGGTGCGGCGGATAATACCGCCCATCGACTCTACCTAGACAGTTGAGACTGCCGCAACATGAGCAGATCGGGGTGAAATGAGCAGTTGAACAGAAACTTACGCGCTTGGAATTGATTAGCCGTTTTGAATATTGCGTAGCTTGCCGCCGCAGGCATCGCCTCTTATAAACCTGTACCAATTGAAGGCTCTGAAATTTAAAAGCCTCAAATCCTTACTGTGCCGTACAAAAATTTACAACGTGTCTTGTTTTGCGCGTATCCCGGCTGAACCCCATATCAGAGCGCTCTGATAAATATGCAATGGTTTCACTCCCTGAATATCTCGCTGACTACTCCAACTCTATAGTAGTTTCAGTTTCGCTTTAATCATATCAATCCGATGCACTAACTCTGCTTGATTCGTCTTGAGCAGATTCAGTATTCATTTTTGATGTGTGTTGCATAGTCAGGACTGAGCAGGGAGCATTGTGGAGTACGTAATTGCTGACACTGCCCAAGGCTAAC
>JBFLZA010001545.1:0-1050 GCA_040756535.1 Cyanobacteriota bacterium | reverse complement strand
ATAACCAAAAACTTTCCCCAGGTAGCGATCGCATCTCCATCTGTTGATTAATTTTGACAGCAGCAGCTAACCCAGAATTCATCGCACCTTCCACCAAGTTTCCCCCACACCAATCGCCACAACAAACTAACGGCGATGGTGTGGCGGCGTCGAGGCAATCTCGATCTAAAGGACGACTAGGAAAAGCATAGCGCCAGCGGTGGATTTGAAAGAATTCGGGAGAATCAAGCCAGGGAATTAGCAACTGTGCGGCACGGGATAACATCTGCTGTGCAGCAGGATTCAAATCCTCAGCATCCAGGTAACGTTTTGCCAATTCAGCGCTACTTTGTATGACAAAGACTGGCATTTGCGGGTTTGGGCGTTTGCTGCTGTCTAAGCCAATCCACGCTAAATCAGAGTCGTTTACAAAAGTTACGGCTTTCCAGGCTGGGTGTAGAGACGCGAAGTTTCGCGTCTCTACTAAATCTTGCTGTCGAAAAGTTGGATAACCAGCTATTACGCTAAGACTGGAATTAAACTCAACTGAGCGCAAACTACTTAAAAACTCAGGTGATAAAGTAGTGTCGGCTAAAGGTTCCAGTAGCATCAAGGCTTGAGGGGCTGGAATTGCTACCACGACAGCTTTAACTATCAACTCGTCGCCTGTCTCAAAGAAAGTAAGATGCCAGGTTTTTTCATCGGTTGGGGTGATAACCTTTACCCGATGATTCAGCCGCATCTCTAAACCTTTGCTTAAGAATTTAGCGATCGCAGTCATTCCCGTTGGTGCGACATAACGAGGATATTGCTTCGCTTCAACTAGCCGATCCCCCACTTCTAGGTCATAAACAGTATCCGTCCAAACTTGTAAAATATTGCGATCGCATAAAACCCGAACGAACTTCTGCAACACCTCACCTTGAGGTTTCAAGTAACACGTTCCATGATCGGCACAAGTTCCGTGCAAGCGGCGCGTTGCCACCCTTCCCCCAACGCCACGAGATTTGTCAACCACAACAACTTTATATCCAGCTTGGTGCAACTGTTGAGCAACGGTCAGTCCCGCGA
>JBFLZA010001544.1:0-1052 GCA_040756535.1 Cyanobacteriota bacterium | reverse complement strand
AATTTCCTAGGGAATTATAAACATTTCCCAGACTGCCCAGAGATGTCCCCTCTCCGTGGCGGTTTTTGATTTCCCGCATAATTGCCAAACTTTGCTGATGGTAGTCAATCGCCTTGGCGTAATCACCCAGGGCACGGTAAGTATTTCCCAGATTGCCTAGCGAATTCCCCTCCCCTTGACGGTCTTTGATTTCTCGCTTAATTGCTAAACTTTGCTGCTGGTAGTCAATCGCCTTGGCGTAATCTCCGAGGAAATAGTAAGCAATTCCCAGATTGCTTAAAGAGGTTCCCTCTTCTTGACGGTCTTTGATTTCTCGATTAATTGCTAAACTTTGCTGGTGGTAGTCAATCGCTTTGGCGTAATCTCCTAAAGACTTGTAAGCAATTCCCAGACTGCCTAGAGATGCCCCTTCTCCCCAACGGTCTTTGATACTTTTAGCGATTGCCAAATGCTGCTGGTGGTAGCCAATCGCTTTGACGTGATCTCCCAAGGAATCGTAAGCAACTCCCAGATTGCCCAGAGATGTCCCCTCCCCTTGGCGGTCTTTAATTTCCCGATAGAGACTTAGTGCCTGTTGCCAGGACTGTAACGCTGCCTCAAATTGACTGGTCTGAAACTGCTCAGACCCTTGCTGCAACAGTCGGTCAGCTTCTGCTTGCCGAACATCTAGGGATTGTGCTAACGCCTGAGTTGTGGGGAATAGCGCTGGAAAATTAGGCGCGAACGGCGTTGCAGCAGATGTCAAAAGAGTGATCGCACTGAGGAGTCTGATTTGGAGACGCACAGTTATTCTGGAAGAAAGTGCAAGGACGAGATCGCTGTTTTAACCTACGGCGATTGGGCGCGTCTAGTTATCGGTTGATGCGAGAGCATCGTTACCAGAACTAAGAATGCGATCGCTTGCGAACTGCACCCAGATACTTCTAATAAAAGAAGGAGGCGCAGGATTATTAAAAGTTTTAGTGCTGGAGGAAAGGATGCTTTCGTGTGAGTGCGGTCGCATTTTGAATCAGTGCCAATTGGCACAACTCAATCTTCCCCTTCAAGCTCTG
>JBFLZA010001543.1:0-1054 GCA_040756535.1 Cyanobacteriota bacterium | reverse complement strand
CCCCCCCAAATTCCCTCCTCCACAAGGGTTCATCGGCTATGCTTCATAGATCTAAGAATTGCTATAATCATGACTAATCAAACATTTATTGCTAATCAGAAGCCAGATATCGAGCAAATTATTTCAGTCATTACTCAACCAATCATCGGCGAAATTTGCCATCAGGTTAGATTGAGTTATGGGGATGAGTTACGGCTAGATTTCGGTCAGATGTCTGCCTATTCTCACCCCAAGTTGGCACATTTACGCAAAGGTCGTTGGCAATTTGGCACAAGAGCAACACCTTGGATTTTAAAGCAAGGAGATCGAATTTTAACTTCTTCGTTGACAGTAGATATAGATGCAGAAATAAATGAGGTAGAAATAGATACTGTCAAAAAAGAATTGCAGCAATTGGAGAACAAGAAATTGATTAATTTGCTGGTTGATGCTCGTAATATTAGCCTCACTCTATTGTTTGAGGGTGACTATAAACTTATTTTAGAGCCAGATTTGGAAGATGATTCTGGACTTAGCTATTGGGAATTGTTCATGCCAACTGAGCAAGTCTTGACGGTTGGGCCTGGATTGTTTTGGGAATGTAAATCGATTCACGAACGTTATTGATATTAAATCAAATTGAAAATGGCTTTATGTCTCTAAAATAGTGCGCTTTACTCAAGTCATAAGAGTTTGAATTAAGTGCGGGTCTTGGGGTGAGAAAGTGGGAATAGTGAGATAGCGTGAGCCGGCAATCGGGCAGATTGTAGCGTCGAAGTCAATTTTGAGTTCCGTGAAGGTGCGGGGTTTGCCTTCTGTGAATTTGGGGCAGTGGTGTTTTTAGCCGAGTTGCCGGTAGAATTGAGTGGCGGCTTATAGGGATATTCAATAAAGCAATGTACTAAAATTCTGAGCAGATAGCTATTAGAGAGTAGTCATTAAGATTAAGACGATGATGTGGCAAGAAGATGGCGTATGGTGTGGCTCAGTTCCAGCACTTCTAGGTTGCCAAACATGGGGAGAAAGTTAGGAACAGGTGTTAGAAATGCTTGAAGATGCTGTTCAGGGTTGGCTT
>JBFLZA010001542.1:0-1055 GCA_040756535.1 Cyanobacteriota bacterium | reverse complement strand
AGTCATTAGTCGCTTTATTGCTAAAACTAGAAACGAAGACGAATGTTTATCCCCGTAGTAACTGTTTTACTGTGCCAATCAGCTCTGTAGGCTGAAAGGGCTTGGCGATGTAAGCATCTGCACCTTGCTTCATGCCCCAGTAACGGTCAAATTCTTCCCCTTTGGAAGAACACATCACGACTGGGACATTTTGAGTTTTTGGGTCAGCTTTAAGACGCCGACATACCTCGTAACCATTCATTCGAGGCATCACAATATCTAGAACCACAACGTCAGGGCTAGAACGTTGAATATGTTCTAAGGCTTCCACACCATCACTGGCGACAGTGACTGTCAACCCGCTGCCTTTGAGGAGGTCTGAGATCATCTGTCGTTGTGCAAGGCTGTCTTCTACAACCAAAACTGTACTCATAACTTTTTACTTGAGTGGCAAGACCGATCGGTGTGAATGGAAACGATCCCTGCTGGGTTCATGCTTCAACCTGATAATGATTAAAGTATCTCTCATCCTTCCCTAAGCCGGGGTTGACTTAGTGATCTTGTCTGTTTGTGATTTATTGATTTAACACCTCTGCATTCGGATTAGCGATCGCGCTTGCGCCCAGACCAATATATTTTTCTAGTAGCATCAATAACTCATTTTCTCCAAAGGGCTTTGTTAAGTAGTCCGTTGACCCTACCATCCGGGCTCTAACTCGGTCAATAAAGCCATCTTTCCCGGTCAGCATGATAATCGGAGTCTGCCGAAATGCTGTAGACTGGCGCAGCATTCCACAAATTTCGTATCCATCTAATTTAGCCATGGCAAGGTCACAAACGATCAAGTCGGGTTGGAGTTGAAAGACTCGGCTGAGGGCTTCGACGGGATTCTGGATTGAGGTCACTTCGTAGCCTTTGGCTTGCAGGATACACTCCACCATCTTGCCAATAGCTAGGTCGTCATCAATACAGACAACGCGAGGGGCTTGCGTGGCTTTTGTAAGTTGCCATCTTCCACGCAGGTCAGGGGGGTCGTCGGAGGTTTCACTCAGTAGTTGTACTGAACCCTGTTTTAC
>JBFLZA010001541.1:0-1055 GCA_040756535.1 Cyanobacteriota bacterium | reverse complement strand
GAAGGTTTGCCAGGTCAGTGTGACAGGCGCTGCTGGAACTGCATTTGGCTCTACTCGAGAACTTCCAGCCGGTTGAGTATGAGATGCACCAAAGTAATCACTGCCAGTAAATCGCTTAAGGATCTCAGCCCCAGCAGCACTGAACGTGCTGTGTCCAGAAACATATTCGGCAAAGGGAGGCGTGACTACAGTCAGCGGTTGATAAGGTAACCAATTTTCACCACTGATCATTTGAGTTCCCTTATAGGGGCCACCCCAGGCTCGAACTGGCTTGCCATTGAACATGAAACGGATTTGGGTGACTGGACGGGAGTAGTCATAAAATCGCTTGGCTTCCCAAGTGGCAATGCTAGAGTCAAGCATTGCGTTAGATAGCGCAAAGAACATCATGACATCCTTATCAAGATCGTGGTGATCTCGTTCAGAGACATATTGACCAATCTTGATCCAATGGCCAGGAGGAAGCTCAGAGTTGGGTCCATCTGCCCAGTACTCAGCAATCACTTTTTCCCGATCGGTTAAGTTGGCGCTGATCTGAATCAGCTTTTGAATCTGTTGGACATATCCACCGCTAGGCCCAGGGCGGCCATCATATTTATTTGGCTGGAACCGATTGGGTGCAGGGGGACGGAGTTCGGCTCCAGAGGAAAGGGCAAAAGGTACAACTTGACCCCAATGAGGAGTTAAATAGCTTTGAAACTTGTATCCATTCTGACCATCTGAAACCTTGAGCGGTTGCCAGTGGTTAGGATTCGTAATTGTGTCTGGTGTATTAACTGGGCTATAGCCAGTATTATCAGCGTAGCCAGCCAACTGGTTAGAGCCATCAGCATGCCTGTAATCAAGCAATGCTTGAGCAGCAACATTACCAACGCCGTCTGGCTTTGTAGTATCCGTGGAGCTGCTAGGAACATAACCTAACTGAGCCATCACGTTGTTAAACAGACCTACTTTAGAAGGAAACAGATCAACCAAGGCTCGATAAGCTCCATAGCTAATCGCCATGTTTTTGTTAGGGAGAGTGTTTTCTTCAACAGGCCGTTGAAGGGTATCCC
>JBFLZA010001540.1:0-1055 GCA_040756535.1 Cyanobacteriota bacterium | reverse complement strand
AGTCGCTGCGAGAAGCATCATATCGCCTTGCGCGATCGCGCAAGGCAACGGGTGCTAATCTACGGATTGCGATCGCATCATTGATTCGCATCATTGATTCGCACTATTTAGAATAGAATTGCAGATTGAATGAATTGGCGTCATCGCGTCGCCGGTAAAAACTAAGCCTTTTGTGCTGAGTATCCAAAATGGAAGAGTGGCAAAAAGATTTTTTTGAGATGATGGAAGCAGTTGCTGATGAAGTAGAGCAATTCTTCATTGGCATCACAGAAGTTGTAGACGCTGTTGCCGAAAGCGTGCAAACTACAATTGCAACTGATATCAATCAGTGTTTGCAGGAATTATTTGAACCAATTGCTGAAATTTATTTAGAATTTGAAGAGGTTGTGGGCGAAGGTGAGCAGCCTTTTAGCTATATGGTGGATACTGTTGAACCCACCCCACAAAAAAATCCCGCGTGTATGGGTTGCCACCATTACCACGGACAAGCTTATGGGGGAAACCTATTAGTCTGCGCCATGCACCCCTATGGCTGGGACGATAAAAATTGTCCGGATTGGGAGGGTCGTACAGGCTCGTTCAACTCCAGAGATATTTTTTAAGCAAAGCAGGTGAAGAAGGCTGAAAAGGTTTGACCTGCATCCATCCTCAAAAGTTATTAGTCATTTGTTTGTTATAAATGACTAATGACGAATGTCCAATGACCAACCGCTAGCAACTACTGATGAGTCAGTCGCCAATACAGCAACAATTATCACCTGAAACGCCGCTCTCGGAAATGAAATACGGTGAGCGGAATATTGCTGAAGGACAATTAATTACCTTCCCCAATCCGCGAGTCGGACGCCGCTACGATATTCACATTACTTTGCCAGAGTTTACCTGTAAGTGTCCGTTTTCTGGTTATCCTGACTTTGCGACTATCCACATTACCTATGTTCCCGATCAAAGGGTGGTGGAACTGAAGGCGATCAAGCTTTATATCAACAGTTACCGCGATCGCTACATCTCCCACGAAGAATCCATCAATCAAATTTTGGATGACTTTGTGGCAG
>JBFLZA010001539.1:0-1056 GCA_040756535.1 Cyanobacteriota bacterium | reverse complement strand
CATTTATTAGCTCTTTATTTTCGTTTAAGTCCCGTTAAGGAAATAAATTTAGACGAATCCATAGCTGCCGCGCCGTTACTTGTGCTTGGCTATTCATCTCTAAACAAGCAATTGTTACTCTTCCAATGGGCGTTTTTCCCACAAGCGTTCCAGAATCGCTGTCTACTTGGAAATGGTCGTCCCATGGGTCTTGCCTTGGATTAAACAGACGAACTTCCGTACCGGATTCAGGATCGATTCCACTGATGCGAGTTCCTTTACGAAGATTGCAGGAGCGACAAGCAAGAGCGAGATTAAATTCGGCATCAGCGCCGCCTCGGTAAAGAGGGACAATATGTTCGACTTCAAACGGGAAGTTGAAAACTAGCTCTGGAGCATGACAATATTCACATCGATGAGCAGCGCGGTCAGCGACTAGAGTATAGAAAGGGTTCATTGACTCAGTTGTTGCACCAAAGCTGCTGTTCGAGCTGTGGCTGCTTTCAATTCAGCCTCGACAAGGCTATCTAGTTCTGCTTGCTGTTCTGGAGGGAGTGTTTGCCCTTCATCCCGTGCTGTTCGCCACAAACTCATCAGCTCAGATAAACGCTGTTGCTCCCCAGCACTAAAAAACCAGTCAGGACGAAAACTCTGGATAAGCAGTAATGTACCCAATTCGCTACCTTCTAACTGAGCAGTTAACGCATCGAGCGCTTCACCTGCGGTTTTCCCTGTTGATTGCTTATCACCTGCAATCGCTCGATAAAGCCTCTCGCCATTGGCATCAGATACTGGCAAGATAGCGACTGTAGTCATGTCTTTACCTGAGAGCCTTTTGTCCAATTATAGTTGGAGCAACATTGCAGCATCTGCCCAAATTCAAACTCTGACGACAGGCGATCGCGCTTCTACGTGCAGCCAAAATTTAGCAAGGATGCGATCGCGTTGCGCTAACGGGACTTAAACAAATATCAAGCCCAAACAAAGCCTAAACTCGCTTTATAAGCGATAAATACGTCCCGGTTGTGGTTCAACCACTCAATGAAACGACAAGACATCGCTGTACGAAATGCCTCC
>JBFLZA010001538.1:0-1057 GCA_040756535.1 Cyanobacteriota bacterium | reverse complement strand
CGTCACCGCGAACAAAGCTTTACTTGCTGAACATGGTAATGAGCTATTCAAATTGGCGGATGACAATGCCGTGCAAATCGCCTATGAAGCTGCGGTTGCAGGGGGCATTCCCATCCTTAAAGTGATGCGCGAAGGTCTAGCTGCAAACAAGATTAATTGGTTAGCGGGTATCATCAATGGTACAGGCAACTTTATTCTGACTGAAATGCGTGAAAAAGGTCGTGCTTTTGCCGATGTGCTCAAAGAAGCACAAGAGCTGGGTTATGCCGAAGCTGATCCAACTTTTGATGTCGAAGGCATTGATGCTGCACATAAACTCACGATTTTAGCATCGTGTGCTTTTGGTATTCCGCTACAGTTTGACAAAGTCTATACCGAAGGCATCAGTAAAATCACAGCACAAGATGTGAAATATGCTGAAGAGCTGGGTTTCCGTATTAAGCACTTGGGGATTGCGCGCCGCGCAGCGAATGGCATCGAACTTCGAGTTCACCCAACCTTGATCCCTGCGGAAGAACTGATTGCCAATGTCAACGGTGTTAAAAATGCTGTCTTGGTACAAGCCCATGCTGTCGGTCCAACCCTGTACTATGGCGCAGGCGCAGGCGCGGGCCCAACCGCTTCTGCGGTCGTTGCAGATGTCATTGATATCGTCCGTGATATCTCTTATACCGAAGATGGTGCTGGAACGATTCCACAATTGGCTTTCGAAGCACTGACCAATGTGCCCATTTTAAGCCGTGAAGAAATGACTACAGGTTATTACATTCGGATTAATGCAGAAGATCAAACTGGCGTCTTGGCCGATGTAACCACGATTCTCAGTCGTGCAGGCATCAGTATCGATGCCATCATGCAACAACCACGCTTAAAAGACCTTATTCCAATCGTGATTTTGACTGATCCAGTCGTTGAATCAAAAATGGACGAGGCACTTGCTCAAATTCAAGCCTTACCCGTCATTCATGGCGAAATCGTGCGAATTCGTTTAGAATCGCTTGATAATTAATCGGGTTGAGGAAAAGAACGCTCTTCTCTTCATCACCTAGCTCTACAC
>JBFLZA010001537.1:0-1057 GCA_040756535.1 Cyanobacteriota bacterium | reverse complement strand
GTAGTCCAAGAGAAGGGCACAATTCCAGCCAGTAACAACTATTAGGCAAAAAGCTTCTCTTAGGCTATGCTGTACTAGAAATTACGCTTTGTAAAAAAAAAGTTGATTATGAAGTTATATTACGAAGCTTGCAAAAATATTTAGAAATTGTCTACAAGGCAAACATAGTTCTAACGTAGAACCTATTAGGAGAGACTTGAGGCAAATGTGATGAGCGGAAATAATATTCAAAAGTATCGGTTTGTCTGTACCCTGACTTTCGGTGACATCTACGGTCAAATAATTGTTTGGTTGATTACAATTACCCTAAGTTTGGCATCAGCCTTGGCACTAATGGGTGCCAAGCGGCCCGTGTACGCTTTAGCAACAGCTGGACTTGTCGTTCTGCTATCGCTACCTTTCTTGTTGTTTGCGTTTGTCACTACCTTGTTAAATCATATTGAAGTCACTCCTGTAGGGCCTGAAACCAAAATGGAACCCATACCAGGTAATGTGTCTCAGCAACAACCTGTACAAGCGTCTAACTAAAGACGTTAGGAGTTAGGAATTATAAGTTAAGTGAAGACCTAACTCTTCATTTTTAACTTTTTATTGTTAATTTCAACATTTTTAATAACATCCCTGTCTATAGACAGGGAATTTTTTTGTAGAGATGCACTATGGCAACGCACCGCCTGATTCATCACCTCTCTACAATAGAACAGCAGTGGTTTGCAATCAGAGGCTAATTATGCTGGAACACGATGTGATTATTGTCGGGGGTGGATTGGCGGGATGTCGCGCTGCTGTGGAAATTGCTCGCACTGACCCCAATTTAAATATTGCTGTGGTTGCCAAAACCCACCCAATTCGTTCCCACTCGGTTGCGGCTCAAGGCGGTATGGCTGCGTCGTTGAAGAATGTTGATTCAGAAGATAGTTGGAAAGCACATGCTTTTGATACTGTCAAGGGTTCTGATTACTTGGCAGACCAAGACGCTGTGGCAATTCTCGCCCAAGAAGCGCCAGATGTGGTAATTGACTTGGAACACATGGGCGTTTTGTTCTCTCGTTTACCC
>JBFLZA010001536.1:0-1057 GCA_040756535.1 Cyanobacteriota bacterium | reverse complement strand
AGCGGAATTTGCTGGTTGTAAAAGATGTATCCTTTCAACTCCACGCAGGCGAAATACTAGGAGTTGCGGGTGTTGATGGCAATGGACAGCGAGAGTTGGCAGATGCGATCGCCTCTTTACGTCCTGTAACTGCGGGAACCATCCGGAGATCCCCCTCTAACTCCTCCTTCAAAAGGGGGAGGACAGGAAGAATTACAGCTTATATTCCAGAGGATAGGCAGAAAATGGGTTTGGTGATGGGATTTAGCATTGCCAGAAATCTAATTCTCAAAACTTTTATGTTTCTGCCTTTTTGCCGTCGCTGGTTATTACAGTATGGAGTAATTAATCACCATGCCGCCTCGTCGATGGAAAACTTTGATATTCGCGCCAAGAATCCATCGATTAAAGTTAGCCAATTGTCCGGCGGCAATCAACAAAAAGTGGTATTAGCACGAGAACTTTCTGGCAATCCAACTTTGATTGTGGCGATGCAACCAACACGCGGTTTAGATGTGGGTGCGACTGAATACGTGCAGCAACGCTTATTAGCTGAACGAGAACGAGGTGCGGCAATTCTATATATTTCGACAGAATTAGAAGAGATTATGGCAATGAGCGATCGCATTGCCGTCATGTACGAAGGTCAATTCGTTGATATCTTAGATGCTGCCACTGCTACGGTGGAACAAGTTGGCTATTTGATGACTGGTGGCATCTCGGCGGGTGTTGAAGGGTAGCGATCGCGATCGCTCGTTATGTACGATTAAGGAAAAACTATTTCGAGGTCAAGTTATGGCAACCCTGCACCTGCAAAATGTACCCGATGACTTATATGAAAAGCTGCAACAACTCGCTGCATCCCATAATCGCTCAATTGATGCACAAGTCATTACTCTGTTAGAAAGCGCCTTGCCAACCGAGACAAAGCCACCCCAAGACAATACACCCAACAAGTCTGTACAAGAACTCCTGGCTCAAATCGAACAAAGGCGTCGCTTTCGTCCTGCTGATTTCGGGCTACCTGATAGCACTGCTATGATACGAGAGGATCGTGACAGATGACAACTCCTTTCCG
>JBFLZA010001535.1:0-1058 GCA_040756535.1 Cyanobacteriota bacterium | reverse complement strand
CCAAAAAGAACTTTTACACTCTTCCCTCGGAGTGGCGAAGGACAGCAGATGCAGATTGAGCTGAATCCTGAAGATTACAGTTGGGTAAGACTAAGTGAAGGTTCGGAAGATGGATCTGACACCGAGGCTCTCAAAAAGGCTTACAAGGAGCGAATCCTAAAAATCTTGGATCTAAATGCTCACAATGAAAACCTACGCGCACGGGACATTATCGAGTTGCTAGGGATGAATAAAGAAGATGGTCGCGTCATCTACACCGTACTAGATCGCATGGTAAATGCAGAGTTAATTACTTGCCGCATGGCTTCTTCTGGAAAACGGTATAAAGTTTACTCTTTACCTGGAAAAGTGTCACAAGGGAGCGAAGTTAGCACACCTCACAATACTTCACAAAATTCTCCACCCCCCCCCTCCCCCTCTCCCTCAATCCCAAAAACTCATTCAGTTCCTGAAAGCATTGTTAATAAAGGAATTGACCCTATTCAACAAGAAATTCAACACCCTGAAAAATCTATTCAACACCTTTCAGGTGAAACCTCCCCTGTTGAGTTCTCAAACCCATCTGTAGTAAGCAATCCAGAGTTATTCAACACTTGTGCAACCAAACAGGGGGGGGGGTGTGTAGAGAGAGTTGTTGAGGGGTTGGACAATCCTACTCAATTGTCACAAGGGTCACAGCAAGAAGTACCCGATCCGTGGGGAATCGAAGAGGTAGAATCTACTGGATTTGGATTTAAGATTTACGACACGGTGGCTGGCAGTGATCCGTACAGCGCGAACTATGCAATGCATGGATCTGTTGAAGACGTTCGATCTGGCGAGGTTCTGGTTCGTTGGGCTGAGCGGGAAGGTAAGCCAGGTCTTCAGACTGAGTGGTACTCAGTTGATGAGCTGCGATTGATTGAAGGGGATGAACCGCTGTAGCGTATATCATTCGTTTGCGATCGCCTTTGACTTAAGAGGGCGATCGCTCCCTATCCTTTCTTTTTAGAAGGGCTAGCGATGCCGATTGTCTGCGCTGGGAATGAGCGATCGCGTCCAAATTTCTAAATTTTCAG
>JBFLZA010001534.1:0-1058 GCA_040756535.1 Cyanobacteriota bacterium | reverse complement strand
TAGAGGAGTTACGACTGTTAATTAGTCAACAATTGGAAAAGATGAATTCAGAAGTGATTGCCTCAATTGTTGGACGAGCCTATATATTGGAGGCAATATCTGTAGTATGTATTTAAAGAATTGGTATAAGTAGAAAAGCTCGTGGTTGCGGATACCATAAGTCGCCATAATTCCATAAACCCACTGCCAAGCTGGATTGGGGATGCGCTTGTACCATTCCTCGATTAGCTCATCCGATGGCAAATCTCTTTCCTAAATTGCAGTATAGGGCGAGTACCGACCCCGGTACGGCTTGAGGTCAATCTCAATTCCAGCAAATTTAGCCAATGCTTGCAGAGCGATGCAGGCGCGACTCCGCTGGCGGGAATCTGGCGGGGATTTAAGCGCAGCCACCAGAATAGTCTCTGCTGTTAAAGGCGCTCCCTTATCCTTGAAAAGTTTCCAGGTATCTAGGTAGTCCTCAAACGAGGTTTCGGTTTTAGGCGTTCTGGCGCGGCGGTTAAAATAATCGCGCTCAAACTTCTCCAGCCAATCCGAGATTGAATCTGTTGACTTGAACCCAAAACCCAAATCCTCCCACCTGAATTCCTTGCAGGCTAGAAGACCACCTACTCTAAGCGCCTCAGCTTTGGCGCGTCGGAAGCCAGCGGGGTTGGCATAAATGCCCAAAGCAATATTTTGTTGATGGGGTTTGGTTTTACCGCTACCGGGCTTGGGGGAAATGTGCCCCGAAGGTAGAGACGATCGCCTCGTACTTCTACAATCACGCCTACCCTACTGGCTTTTAGCTCTCCATTAATTTCATAGAGTTGGCTTTCTACCGATATTGCTTTCACTAATGCTTCACTAAATCTAAGGGGATATTAACGATAGATAGCGCCTTTTAGCGCCCTATGCAAATCGCTATCACCCCAATCGATGAAAGGCGGAAAACCTTGTGTTGTCTATGGCTCAAGCGGGATTTGAACCTGCGACCTTGGGCTTATGATCCCCTGCAAAAATGGCTGAATGCTTTGCAAATTAAGTATATTCAGAAATAGTCAATTTTATTCATCGTC
>JBFLZA010001533.1:0-1059 GCA_040756535.1 Cyanobacteriota bacterium | reverse complement strand
CACTGGTGTTAACATTGCCGCTATCAATCATCAGATTGCCTAAAGAGACAACGGTGCCAAGGTTGTTCTTGAAGTCAATACTGCCGCTACCTGCGTTCAGGGTGAGATTGTGGTTGCCATCAATTGTGCTGTTGAAGGCGATCGCGCCATTACTGCCACTGGTGTTAAAAGAGACCTTTTCAGTTAAATTAACGCCCTGGTCAAACTGAATGCTGCTTGCGGTAATATCTCCACCCGTAGACACTTTACCCACGCCATTCTGCACAAATAATTTTCCCGCCAAGTTTATGTCTGCGTCGGCGGTAATTGTCAACAGATTGCCACTGTTAATAGTTAGGTTGCCCAGTGCTGTGTTACTGCCCACAGCGTTATTAAAGGTAATGTTGCCACTCCCAGCATTTACATTCAGGTCTTGCGTTCCATCAATTTTGCTATTGAAAGCGATCGCGCTGTTAATAGACTCAACAGTGACATCTCCACCTGAAAGCGTCACTTTGTCGGTTGCCACATCTCCAAAGGTAACGCCATCATCGGCGCTGAAGGTAAGACCATCCAAGGTGACGTTCCCATTCAGCGTGGTGGGAGTGTCACCATCCTTTAAGTTGACATCACTTTTGAAAATGACATCGCCAGTAGCCGTAATGCCGGAGTTAGCGGTGAGGGTGCCGTCGAAGGTCGTTTTACTACTGTTAATGATAATGGCGGCTCCGGTGCCCATGCCAATCGCAGCAGTCTTTCCCACATTGGTTTTGAAATCGATGCTTCCAGCACCGTGGGTCGCTAAGCTCAGGTTTTGCTCTCCATCAACTAATCCGTTGAATACCAGATTGCCGTTGTTGGCTTTGGTGCTGATGGAAACTGGCCCTTTTTTTAGAGTAATTTTATCGGACGCCTGATTGCCAAAAGTGACGTTACGATCGGCCTCAAAGCTTACTCCATCCAGAGTGACGTCGCCGTTGAGGGTAGTCGCGGTATCTCCCGCTGCAATCTTGACGTTGCCAGAGAACGTCACAGAGCCAGTTGCACTGATTCCGGAGTTTGTCAATAGCTGGTTGGAAA
>JBFLZA010001532.1:0-1059 GCA_040756535.1 Cyanobacteriota bacterium | reverse complement strand
GAGGCTTGGCGACAGCAGACAAGCGCTGACTTCTCGCTACAAATGCTTCCCGGCGACCATTTCTTTATACAATCAGCCCAACCCCTGCTGCTTCAATTCCTTTCTAGAGAACTGGACTCAATCAGCAGAGCATCTGGAAAGTCGGAATGAAGGGATGATACTTTACCAAATTCCGATTTTTCAACGGTTTCAGGAGTTTTGAATAGTCTTTCAGCTTGCCGCGATATTGTGTTTTTTTGTGAAGCATCGCGTAACTTCTTGAGATTGCCTTGAGAAGTCAGTAAGGATTGCCAATCTTGGTACTTGTAACCAAAAAATTGCCAATCTTCCTCAAGAACAATACCTACAAATGGAGAAAAAGATGAAAAACAATCAGATAAGTATCCAAGACCTCGATCTTTTCACTGAACTCTCTAGTGATGAACAAGCAAACTTAGTCGGAGGAGCTTGTAGCGCTACGACTCCAGGGGGAACCGTGGTAAGCGGTACGACATGCACAGTTTTAACCAGTGGAACTGTTGTAGTAAAAGCAACCGAACCAATTATTGGTATAAAGCAGCCGATCTTGGTGGCTAAGTAATAGTAGTGCTGTTGCTGAGACGAGCGGCTGTTAAGCCTGATGCATTGTACTGTCAAGACAGCAGTAATTCCTGCTTTTCATTCTAGGATAAATCAACAATTTTCCTAGGAAAAAGTGAAGCAAAATCAATGTTTTACGATTAACCCGCGATTTTTACATGAAATCGCGGGTTAATCGTTTAGCACTGGTTAGAGATAGGGGTACTGTCGAGATACAAATAAAGGCTGAAATTTCTGACTACTAAAGCTTTTCGCTCTTTTGAATCATCGCCTAAGTACCAAATTCTAGATATTTTTAAATCTAGGCTCCTCAGAATACCTTGTGCTGCTCCAAATGAGCAACGATATCCTGGCGCGATCGCCATACCGGACGCAACTGTTTGCGGGCGGCTAGCGGTAACTGATCGCTAATATGGGGCGATCGCGGTTGAGTTGCATTCCCGTAGCCGATCAGTGCCATCGCCTTGACTGGGTTAGAAA
>JBFLZA010001531.1:0-1060 GCA_040756535.1 Cyanobacteriota bacterium | reverse complement strand
GATCGTGATGGAAAATAATCAATCTCTTTCAGGAATTAAGAATTAAAAATTGGGAAATTTTTAATTCTTAATTCCCTACCTTAACGTGCCTGAGCTTTACGACGACCTCCCCCGATGCCGCCTGTCAACCCCAGTGCGGCAATTGCCAGGTAGCCAATGGCTAATAGCAAACTGCTCAGTCCATTCTTTATACTCGATCTTAAAAACTGACTTTCGGCTTGTTTTTGTGCTTCTTGTTTGCCGCCACGAAGTTGAGTTTTAGCAGCATCGACTTGTTGGTTGAGAGCTTTTGGATCTTGCTTTAATCTTTGCAATTGGTCTTTAAGAGACTGTAATCTCGCCAGCTGTTCCCCTTGGACTTGACCGCTCCTGATCGCCTGATCTAGCTCGGTAAGCTTCTTTTCATCTTGAAGCAGGGCGCTAACCTGTTGCGATTGGCTAGCAATCTGAGTTTCTACTTGAGTGGCTCTTTGGTTAATTTGTGCGACAGCTTGATTGTTCAACAGACGCAGGCTGTTGATGTTGAGGATGGGAACTGGCAGTAAAAATGCCAAACCCAACAACCCAGCTAGTGCAAGCGCTCCGATTCTCACTATGTCTTCCCAACCTTTGCGGGCCGCGCCAGAGTTACTGTCTACCCAAAATCCAGCGAATAGAAAGGCCAGACCAACCATAGGAATAACTCCTTGGTTAATTAGCTGGAATGTAACGTTCTGTTGCCACTGTAGGAAGCCTAGCTGTATCTGTTCTGGAACAGCGTTACTGGGAGTCGCAGGTGGAATCAGAAGCACCGCATAATCAATGAGCGAGGAGAGAATCAGTATCAGCCCGACTACCTTGAGAATGCTGGAAGTAATAGAGGAAGGTTGACGGCTATTAGTTGCTTTCATGGCTTTTGTCGTGAGTTAGCGATCGTCCACATCAAACTTAACTGATTAACATACTGAGTGTCTTATCTGTCTTCCGGTCATTTCAGCACCCATTGCAGCAGCCCTATTAACCCCTTGGTTTCCCGGATGACAAGAGAGGGCTTTTACCCAGTTGTTGTCGATATGCGATG
>JBFLZA010001530.1:0-1060 GCA_040756535.1 Cyanobacteriota bacterium | reverse complement strand
GGGACGAGCAATGTAATGAGCGACCCCTCGTTGACGCAGTTTTTGTCCCACAAAGGTTGCGGCCCCATAGGCTAAAGTCAGAACTAAAAGTAAAGCGATTAAGCGATTGCCTTTGAGCCCTGTTCCCTCCAAATGATACCCTCCCCTTTTGCAATCTCTGAACATCTGCTCAATCCCCATGCGCTTGGCATAAGCCCGAGTTGCTGCTTGCAGGGATGACAAGTTGGTTAACAAGAACCAACCTTCTTTGGCAACTTTGCCTCGGTATTTGCCTCGCCAACAGGCTGCCACTTGAAAGCCACCGACTTGATGGGTTTTAGTCACATTTACCCCGTGAAAAAATGCCTGCATTCCGGGCTTCAACCCCAGCTGTTTCAGTTGCTGCCAATCCCCATTGAATTGTTGCAAGTATTCATGGCAGCGTAAGCGTAAACAACAATAGACCCCTTGATAGTTCAGCCAGCGCGCCAGTTTGACCGCACAAAATTCGCGGTCACCTAGGACCACCACTTTATACTCCTTCAGGGGTCGCAATGCCTTGAGTAACAACTTCTTTTGTTCCTTAAAGTTGCTGCTTCCCTGATGAGACAGTTCTATCCAGAAAATGGGAATGGCTCGTCTTTGTTCTACCCAACTGAGCACTAACAAATTTGTCTGCTTCCATTGCGTTCGATCTAGGGCAACATACACTCTGGCACCCGGTGCATAAGTTTGGTGTAACTGCTCCACGAGAATCGGATGCCAAAGACGTTCAAAGCTCAACTCGTTCAAACTCAAAAAGCGTTTTAGCTTGCGACGACGGCTTTCGGTTTGAATGGGGATTGGCAGATTCGTGGCGAGAGATTCAAGCTTGATGGTTTTGAGGGTTTGTAAGAGTTGAATGAGCAGCAGGAGTAGGAGAAATTGAGCTCGACTGAGGCAGGAGCGGAGATGAGTTTGGTAGAATTCAGGCATCTTTATGGTGGAAGGTCTTCTCAACAAGCGGGGACCTTTCTTTCTTTGCCTATTGTCCCTCAAGTCCCTGTCACCTCTGCCTTAGAACCTCCTCTGTCCCCCCACC
>JBFLZA010001529.1:0-1061 GCA_040756535.1 Cyanobacteriota bacterium | reverse complement strand
CCTATTTTCACTGGAGAACGCGGTCACTTTGCGATCGCGCATGGTAACAAAGCAGACTCCTACCTAGCAACAATGCGTGCCTTTGCCAATTCTTCTTACATGATTCCTGAGCAAGTTTGGGATCTCAATGCACCCTCTGGTTATACTCCCGGAACTCCCACTAAATCAATGACTCCGCTTTCCTGGTCGATGGGAGAATACATCACGTTGCTGGCATCAAATTATACTCATAAAGTAATGGATATGCCGGAAATTGTCTATCAGCGCTATGTCGTAAATTCATCCAAACCGCATCAAGGCAAAGCGGTAGATTATCAGGAAGCTGACGCGAAACAAGGGGTAGCTTTAACGATTTATTACAAAGGGTTACTGACAAATTCCGAACAAGTCAAATTACACTGGGGATACGATAATTGGCAGCGAGTTACTGACAACCTGATGATCCAGCGAGAGGATGGCTTCTGGGAGACAACGCTCTCTGTCCCTGCTGCGGGAAAGACTTTGAATTTTGCTTTCACCGATGGAAATCATTGGGATAACAACGGCGGTAGCAACTGGAATGAACCTATATCGCCTTCTCCAATCTGAATATGTCTATTGATTGATGTCCCCTCCGGTTGAGTTAGCTAGGGTGTTTAAAGGATATAGAGCAATCCTACTTGAGTTGTGAAATATTCTTTTTTAACGAACCGCAGAGGACGCCAAGGACGCAGAGAAAAGAGAGGAAGAAAGAGGTTACAACTCCTGCACGAATTGCTATACAAAATTTTTATCGCTTTGAACGCTCCTTGATTAAAATTGCTTAAAATACCGGATGAAAGACTTAATCCAAAAATTATTATCATTCTCCAGCAACCGGATTAGTAGTTCTGGAGGACGGATAAGGCAAGATATGCTCTTGTTCGACTCCTTATATGCTGCCCAAGAGATTGCTTTTATTCTCGATGGTGAATGGGATGGTTGCAATGGGGTTATATTGCTGAAAAAGGACGAATTAGCTGTTAACACGGCGGCTAAATTAGTCGGAGCGCAATGGTGCTATTGTGAAGACAAAAGTGCCA
>JBFLZA010001528.1:0-1061 GCA_040756535.1 Cyanobacteriota bacterium | reverse complement strand
AGATCCTGCGGAAGTCTTGTGACCTCTTGTTGCTTCGCAACGCGGACAAACAAGTTGTCCGCGCCACCCCCCGCCGCCGAAGACGTGTGAATCCATGTACAGATTGTCCCTTCCTACCTTGGTTGGGTTAGGGGAACGAAATCTGATCTACGCCACTTTCATTCCATCTCAGGCAGTTTTCAAGGTGTACGGTTCAGCAGCCGCCTTGGTCGGTTTTTATTTAGGTAATAACTATTGAGGACGCAAAGATTCTCATCTATACTAAGTGGGGATGTTGACATCAACACTATGCTTTTCTCCCTTCTCCAAATACGGTTGCGGAAGCATGTCAGATGCCTTGTGCGTTGCCGCTGTGCACGACGAAGGAAGGATGCCCGCAAACGGGCTCGAACTTGACTTCACCACGCGTTCTCCTCACGGCAAGGGACCTCAGGAGTGGCCGGGGAAAAACGCGAAGTTTGGCAGTTTGTTATGTCGGGTTAACTATTTTTCCAAAAGTTTCTTCTACTTGTGAATCGATATTAGCTTAAGTCGGGAGATACAATGTATCCTAAATACTTTTTCGAGCAATTTTGGACAGGCGACCAGCGGAATGAATTATTTGTGTGCATGCCATTTCATGATTCTTTCGACGACAAATTCAATAGTGTAATTAACCCCAGCGCTAAGAAGTCGGGTTTCGATAAGGCAGCAAGGGTTAAAGAGGAATGGAAAGCTAACGTCATAACCGATAGAATCTTTGATGGTTTAGCTAACTCAAGAATGCTTCTGTTTGATCTGACGGACGACCCTAAATCACCATGTCAGTTTTCTAAACAAGTAAATGGCAACGTGCTATATGAGTTGGGGATTGCAAATGCAATTCGTCAACCAGAGGATATTCTGCTTATAAGGGAGAGTTCTGTTGCTCAAATACCATTCGACATAAGTGGATTACATATTAATATCTATGGACAAAATTTAGAGTTAGATTGGCTACATATGAAATTGGAACAAGCATCGAAAGAACAAGAATGGTATAAGGGCAAGCGTGTTGAAGCCACCTCGAAATTGATTGATGA
>JBFLZA010001527.1:0-1063 GCA_040756535.1 Cyanobacteriota bacterium | reverse complement strand
CACTCAGGGTATTCCCCTGACCTAAGATGATTTTGATGGCTTCAGTTGCCTGGATGGTGCCAATCACGCCACACAGAACACCGAGAACGCCTCCTTCAGCACAAGAGGGAACTAATCCGGGTGGTGGGGGTTCCGGGTAGAGATCGCGGTAATTGGGACCTCCTTCGTAGTTAAATACCGTTGCTTGACCTTCAAAAAAGAGGATGGAGGCGTAGACGTTGGGCTTGTTTAACAGCACGCAAGCATCATTCACTAGATAACGTGTGGGGAAGTTATCGGTGCCATCTACAACAACATCGTAGGGTTCAAGGATTTGCAGGGCATTCTCTGAACTCAGGCGGGTTTCGTACAAATCAACTTGGCAATCAGGATTGATTTCTAAAATCCGGTTTCTTGCCGATTCAATTTTGGGTTTCCCTACCCATGAGGTGCCGTGAATGACTTGCCGTTGTAAGTTGGAACTATCAACGACATCAAAATCGACAATGCCGATGCGTCCGATACCGGCAGCTGCGAGATACAGCAGCAGGGGCGAACCCAGTCCACCTGTACCCACACACAGGACACTGGCGGCTTTGAGGCGTTTTTGCCCTTCCAGTCCAACTTTGGGCAGGATTAGGTGGCGAGAGTAGCGTTCGTATTCTTCTTTGGAAAGCTGGATTTCATCCAGATTGGGATTGAGCATGACCTTTTAGTGAGGGCAGACAGAGTTAACAGCCTATCAAAAATACAATATCTTTGTATGTTCGAGTCTTAATCGTTTTTAAAATTAAGTTTTTAATCTAGGTTATTTCAACAGTTATCATTTCTTCTGGCTGAAACTGGTGGGCGTCGTCGAGACTCCAGTTGCGGAGATCGCCAGCTTTGCCTTGTTGAACAGAGACAATAATATACGAGTACACTGACCAGGCACACGCCCGATCGAATTCAGAAGGAATTGCTGGATGGTCGGGATGGGAGTGGTAAATTCCAATGATATCAAGTTGGCGATCGCGTCCCAGCTTTTGTGCGGTAAGCATCTCTTGAGGAGCGATCGCGTATCTGTCTCGCTTATCTGAACCCA
>JBFLZA010001526.1:0-1067 GCA_040756535.1 Cyanobacteriota bacterium | reverse complement strand
CTCCGCGCATGGCATGACGATGCTTGTCAAACACTGTTTGCCCCATCCGAGCCACGGAGTTCAGGGTTTCGCGGATGAGTCGCTCCTCATCGGGTTGCTTGACTTCGACATCGTCGGAGTAGCGAACATAGGGTTCTAGCGGATTTGGCATTAAGGCTCCTGGTCAGGCTGGGGATTTACTCTAGACTGTTGTAGTCTAACAATCTGATTAGGTTCTAGCTTCAATGGAATCTACGTTCAACGATGGGGATGCCAACATGGGGTCGTGTTCTAGACCGATGGCTCAGGGTGGGTGAACCTCGTTCCTGAAGACAGCTTCTGGCAAGGGGGGTTAAACGCCTTCGTGATCAAAGCTGTCAGCTATTAGGTTTGCAAGCCGCAACACGTAGCAATAGAACAGAAACTACCCAATTAGGTTCTAGCTTCTATTATTTAATTCAAAGCTAGAACTTAATCGAGGGCGAAATAGGCATTGCGACAGGATACGTGTAAAAACCTGCAAGATAGACTTCTAAGCTTTACCTAGCCTTGCTTCCAGACTTTGCCTCTAACTTATAAGCCGTTCCACAATACGGACAGAACCGATGTTTGAGAGAGGTAATCGGCTCCTGGCATTGACGACATCGCTGTTGTAGCTGGCAGCCGCAGAGGAAGCAGTACTTCGCTCGTATCTCCATCCAGATCGACTCTGGCGGTGTACCCGGAACCCAACAGTGAGGACAAAACTTGAGGGCGGTAGAAGTTGGGATGGGAGTACCACGACTCATCGCCTCCAAGTATTCCACCGGGATTTGCAGAGCGTAAGCCAACCCATTGCGGCTATGTCGGTTGAGCTTGGTTGTGATGCCCCGTTCAATCTTTCCCAAGCTTTGCAGATGAACTCCGGCTTTAGCTGCCAGTTCCTTTTGCGTCAAACCCAGGTTTCCCCGAACCCGTTTAACGTAATCAGCTAAGGCTTCATCAGGGTTAGGCGGTGGGCTGCTGTCTAAAGTACTCATTCAATAGTGTCTCAAAGTATTCTAATGAAACGGTGTACCCTTGGCACTATCATCTAATCTAATTCTCCT
>JBFLZA010001525.1:0-1067 GCA_040756535.1 Cyanobacteriota bacterium | reverse complement strand
AGTCAGCATCTTCCCATTCATGAGGGGTTTGTCAATATAGACAGCTCAAGTGCAGTGTGCCTGCTACCATTGTTGGACGAGTCTCAGTCGATGATGTCTCTGGTGGAGCGCTGGAAGCAAGTCAGACCTGTTCATCCTGTAACCTTAGAGCCTACAGATGAGGGAGAGGCTTTTGAGATAGTCCAGCAGCTACTGACTCGACTGGAGAGCCTTGGGTTTATGCTACTAGAGCGCCGCACTTAAAGGTGCTGGGATATATCCCTAAAAATTTTTTGCAGAGGGTGATATGAAAGTGAGCGGAAGTGGGTAAGTTAAATCCAACAGATAGAAGTTAAGCATCCCGCACCCCAAGGAGAGACCCCTCATGAAGACCGAACTAAAAGCTAAGTTCCTGCAACACCTAAATCAGAAAAAGCAAGACGAAGGTTTCACGCTGATTGAACTGCTCGTTGTTATCATCATCATTGGTATTCTGGCTGCTATCGCTCTGCCTTCGTTCCTAAACCAAGCTAACAAAGCCAAGCAGTCAGAAGCTAAGAGCTACGTTGGTTCTATGAACCGGGCTCAACAAGCCTTCTATCTGGAGAAAAATCTATTCGCCGATAAAACTAGCTTCTCTAACTTAGGTCTTGGCATTGCAACTCAGACCTCAAACTACAAGTATGCAATTGTACGTCCAACTAATGACAAAGTTACCAATCAAGGGCAGGTATTAGTGGCTGGTGCCCCGCTCAAAGCATATATTGGCGGTGTGCAAGTGGGAGTAGTAGCAGGTACAGGCGAGGCAACCACGATCGCCAAATTGTGTGAAGGTGCAAAAGCTGTTGTGAATGGGGGTCCAACTGGTGCCCAGGAAGTAACTTATGGTGCTGTTGGTGGTAATGGACCAAGCTGCCCCGCAACCATCTACGAGGATTTGGGTAAGTCCTAGAGTTCTAGCTATGGTGATTTGATCTGAACTAAGTTAGACATCTCGCAGGAGTGGGTAGAGTGGTTCTACCCACTTTGTTGTTTGATAGACGTGCTAGATTGAAAGACTCTCTGGCGATGTTTTGATTGGCATTTGG
>JBFLZA010001524.1:0-1067 GCA_040756535.1 Cyanobacteriota bacterium | reverse complement strand
CGGTGGTGTTTTGCTGTAGCCAGATTTTGCCATCTTTGATGTCGAAGTGGAGGACGGTATGATAGACGCGGCTCAAGCCTTTCCAGCCGACGCGCATCAGTTGATAGTGGTCACGGACGGTGTCAAAAAAGAGTTCATTCTCGACTTCTTCCTGGGTTTTAGATTGGCTGTGTTGCTCTAATAAGGTTTGGATGCAGCGACGATAGTGGTCTAGTTTATCCATGTCACAATCTCCTCGGCGATTGGGTTATAGACAATTAGTTTTAGTTGATGTCGGTCAATGGCAACCTGAGCAAACCGGCTCTGAAAGAAAGTTTCATAAGTTTCCAGGGGAACCGCTAAGTAAAGTTGGCGATCTGGTTCATTGACTTCTAACATAATTCTATAGTTGAGGAACTGCCCTAGAGCAGTATGAAAGTCGCTAATGGCTGATGTGCCGATGAAGCTTTTGATCTCAACAGCAATTTTCTCTTCTCCGCGTTCGGCAGCAATTAACCGTTCGGCAGCTAAATCAATTTTGACCTTGACTTCCTCCCATCCCAGTTCTAAGGGATCGCTGGAGATGCGCCACTGGTCTTTTTCTAACCCACGTTTGACGGCTTCATGAAATAGGTCTTTTGCACTCATACCAGTCGCGTTTTGCCGGTTAGCAGTTCTTGCATCATTCCCTGTTTGATGGCTTGGGTTTTAGCGCGACGGGTTTCTAAGGCAGCGATTTCAGCATCCATGTCGGAGAGGACAGAGGCGATCACTCGTTGCTCTGGAAAGGGAGGAATCGGAATTTTTATAGACCTAATAATTAGTCCATTAAGGTTTTCTTGATTGCCTATATTACTCAAATTCCGAATAGCTTCATATTGACTTATCAAATAGTGAAAGGCATAGTCGTGATCTATATTCTCATTAAGAGATATTGCTGCACAAGCTTGATTGATTGAGGCTTTAATACCAAGTATTGCCACTTTCCCCCTAGTTTTTCCCTGACCATACATTGCCATCATCAACGTACCCGGAGGAAATAATTTTGTCGCTGAATTATTCAGCCCGTCTTGAGTAATAAATTGTTC
>JBFLZA010001523.1:0-1067 GCA_040756535.1 Cyanobacteriota bacterium | reverse complement strand
TTTAGTGCAACTGTTGCTGAATCAGGTGGGTAGTGAACTAGCGATGAGTTTCTACGAGCAGCTACCAGCAGTTGTCCTCGCTGAAATTCAACGGTTAAGCACTAACCCCACCCCGGAAGAGCAGCAGCGAATCAAAGACAGCTGGACAAAAGCTTTAGAACCCATCGCTATTGCGATTATTCAATCTGGACAATTATTCAAATCCAGCAATTTGTATCCAACAAACAATGGGTATCAGAAGCATATTCATTCAAATGGAGACAAGTTGAATTAATAGATTTCTAACGCCAAGGAATTTTGATACTTTGATATGAAATTGATAGTAAAATTTCACTATCAACAAGACTTTAGGTTGGATTGAGGCAAGGAAACCCAATCCGATTAAGTATTGGTTGGGTTTCCTTATCGTTGGTTTCAACCTACAGTCATTGAGAATGCGATCGCTTCCTTTTAGCCGCAGCCTTTCTTAGCGATTCAAACAGTTTTTAGGTGCGCCTTTTGTTGATTGGCTATAGCGATAAAAACCATCTAATTTGAGTACACCATTCCGATAGCGAATTTTTCTACTGCCGGTGGTAGGATTCCTACCAATTTGAGTGGCTCTCGCAACTTTCAAATAACCTTGGCTATCCCAATTAACCAGCCTATTTCCTCGTGAATTTGGCGGGATATTGCGGTTCCCAATATCTCCTACCAATTCTACAGCTTCGCCGCGAACAGTTTTATTGTTGAGCGTACCACTAACACAGGCGCTTACTTCGCCCAAAGACCTGGAATCGTAAAAGTCTCCGACTAGGCGATTTCCTCTTTTATTGAATACATAGCAATAGCCTGTATCTCCGTTACCTGTGTCCGCTGAAGGCGACTTGCTACAAAATCTGTAGTCACCATTTGGTAAGCTTTGAATAGACTGAACTGGGGTTGAGGTTGGAGTTGGGGCGCTGGATGCGATCGCTGTAATTTTTAACGGTGTACCCACCAAACGTTCATTAGGATAGATTTCTTTTACTTCACCACTAAATGTAATTGCTTTACCTTCTGTCTTGAAACCATCGGGAAGATTGCAA
>JBFLZA010001522.1:0-1068 GCA_040756535.1 Cyanobacteriota bacterium | reverse complement strand
TGACTTTGTGGTCGATCATGCCCGCAATCTGAGTGCTGCTAGACAATTACTGAAACAGCAACGCTACCATATCTTGCTACTTGACATTAATTTGCCTGATGGTTCTGGTTATGAATTGTGCGAGTGGTTACGCAATGAAGAGGGGTTAGACTTACCTGTCTTGATGCTTACCGCTCGGGATACCTTGGATGATAAACTCAAAGGCTTCAATTCCGGCACGGATGATTATCTGGTCAAGCCCTTTGACTTTAACGAGCTGGTAGTTCGGGTCAAGGCCCTGATCAAACGTTCCATGGGTGAAGTATCTAGCAGTCGTCTGCAAATTCATGACCTAATTTTGGACACGGCAACACAGCAACTAACTCGAGCTGGGCAGAACATTGAATTGCCTCCGATTCAGTTTAAACTTTTGAAGTTACTGATGCGTCATTCTCCTAAAGTACTGACCAAACAGGAAATTATGATGCAGCTTTGGGGTGACGAAGAGCCAGAAAGTGATGCTCTGCGCAGTCATATCTATAATTTACGCAAAATGGTCGATAAACCCTTTGAACAAAAGCTGATTCACACCATATCTGGGATTGGTTTAAAGATTGCTCTCGAAGATGAAGCCTAATTTAGGTACACAACGACAATCAGTCCAGTGGTGATTGCTAGATCAACATCCTGATGGGTATTGAGATAATACTGCCGATCAAACAATTCCACTCGCCAGCCAAGCTGCTTGCACAACTTCTGTACCAATTGCAGTCCAATGCCATGACCTTTGATCTCTAATTGCAATTGCTGCCCCGACAGTTCTTGCACCTTTGAGTTATTCGGTAAAGGAATGCCGACACCATTATCTGCAATCAATACTGTATTTTTTTGCAAAATGACATCAATTTCTGTGCCTTGTGAATAATTCAGCGCATTGCGCAGAATATTGCCAAACACCATTTTGGTCATCGACGGGTAAAGTTTACGTGGCTGTTCGTTTAGATCTTTATGAAAATTTATCCGCATGCCTTTGTTATGGCTAACACTATCCAGATCCTGAACTAAATTTTCCAAACATTCTGAAAGCAT
>JBFLZA010001521.1:0-1068 GCA_040756535.1 Cyanobacteriota bacterium | reverse complement strand
ACCAGGAGCATAGCTCGTGCCTGAAATCAACACTGTATGGGGACCATCCCAACCGTCAGCAGCCCATAGAGCGGGGAAATTTAGAAGTAAGTAGCGGCCCACTCCAACATAGCGGAAATACTCTAATTTTCCACCTCTGTTATTTCCATATTCAGGCATATATTTAAAGCCCAAAATATTACCCACAGGTGCAGATGGCAGGATCGGCAAATAGTCCAGAGGCGGGCGATACACGAGGGAAAGGCTGGTGTCGTGCAAATCAATAAGACCTGTCCGCGTTAATGCGCTTAAATGATCAACTAGAAACGCTAAACGATTCGTCAGCACCGCTACGAGAATCGCGAAGTATAAGTGGTGTGTCGTTTCCTCAAACTTACTGTTGTCAGTGATAGAAATTTCCAAAGATTTAAGCCACTTATTGACCCACCCAGCCACTTCATCTAATGCGGCTCCTTCGCTCTCTGCACTCAATAGGATAGAGGCAATCTGCGAAAGTTCTCCTCCTTTACGGTGATTGAGAGGAGCTTGCAAAAAATTCTCTACTGTCTCTAATATCTGTTTGCGCCTCTGGCGTTCCTTATCAGGTGGCAAACCCGCCTCAATCCGTTTTAGCCGTTGTTCGCTGCGTTCTTTACGGGATAGTTTAGTTTTGGGTTTCTCATTCTCTATGTGCGGTGGAGGTTCGAGAAGATCACGAATAATGTGAGAAAAGACAGAACGAGCTGTGAAAGGATTTGAGCCTAACCATTCAACGAGTTTAGGTTGACTATGCAGTTTAGGAAGAATAATGTCAGTCGCAATTTGCGCGTAGTCATTTGCTTTTTTAGCAGATGCTAATAATTCAGCTCCCATGCTGCGGCGGTCGGAATGGTAAATCGCTGTCGGAAACTTGAGTCCGAGTTGATTTAATAATGACTTTTCTGAACCATCAACTAACACTTCATCAGGAGCAAACGCTTCGTCGAATTGCACCTGTACCCGATCAGCTTCGTCAATAAATAGAAAATTGCATTCGCGGTAAACGGCTTCAGCAAATGTAAGTTTTTCCTCAAAAACTTGGCGGGGGAC
>JBFLZA010001520.1:0-1069 GCA_040756535.1 Cyanobacteriota bacterium | reverse complement strand
CGATTCCGAATGGGTACGCAAGTTCATGAATGACCTCAAGTACATTCGCCAGTACATTGCAGAACAGGCTCAAGTCAGGGTAATCGAGAGCGAGTTCCTGCCTGGAGATAGCCAGAAAAGCTATTTCCGCAGACTCTACAAATACCTAGAAATCGCTCCGGGTTTGGCTGACATTTTGGGCAACCTTGTCCAACAAGCCCTAGAACATAAAGTCGCTGGCTCTGAGAAATTCGTTTCCCCCAAACCCTACTAATTAGCAAACTCTAAGGAGAAAATAATGCTTAAGCAATTGTTCCGCAAACTGTTCGGTCATCCTTCCCCAACCCAGACAATCGATGCCGAACAATTTCGCTTCCTCTATGCTGGCGGAAAAAGGGACTTTAGCGATACGGTCTTAATCAATGTAGACTTGCGCGAAATTGAGCTGCGAGGATTAAATCTACGTCAGGCTGACTTGCGGTTTGTGCGGGATTTGCGAGATGGGGTGAACTTAAGTTACGCAGACTTAACGGGAGCTAATCTCAGTGGGATGAACTTGTCTGGAATCGATCTGCGTTATGCTGTCCTGTGCCATACTAACCTGGAAGGAACTAACCTCAGTCGGGCTAACTTAACGGGAGCTAACTGTAGCAACGCCAACCTCACTTGCGTCACGCTCTGCTACGCTCAAATCGAAGATGTAAACTTTGCTAATGCACAATTGCGTCAGGCAGACTTACATTACGCTTACGCTGTCGGGTGTAACTTCTGCGATGCTAACTTGTACGGTGCAAATTTGTCCAAAGGAGATTTGGAGCGGGTAAACTTTACTCGCTCCAATCTGAAATCTGCGGATCTGAGTTGGGCAAATCTCAACAGTGCAAATTTCAGCCGAACAAATTTACAACATACAAATCTCAGTTGGGCTGATTTAGAGGCTTCTAATCCAGAATACTCGCGTATGGGTTCTACTACCTTTACAGGGGCTAGATTGCCTTGGGGAGTTTACATCATCAGTCATAAAAGAATGCAGAGTGAATTTGCACATCCGGGGGGATTGTAACACTTAAAATTGCGCCCTCGTCACTTA
>JBFLZA010001519.1:0-1069 GCA_040756535.1 Cyanobacteriota bacterium | reverse complement strand
CTCTAGGTATTGTTGCTGATGGTATAGGGGGAGGCAATTTGGGACAGCGTGCAGCCCAGATAACAGTCGATTCGATTGTTGACTATTGCCTTTCTTCTAGCATTATCAATATTCCCGAGTTGCTCGGAAAAGCTGTTGGGGAGGCAAATCGCAAGGTTTATGTTGAGGGGACTAGCAATAGTGAAAGCGATGGCATGTGTACTACTGTAGCCATTGCTGCAATTGTCTCAAGTAGATTATATGTTGCCAACGTTGGTGATAGTAGAGTGTATTTGATACGCAACAGAAAAGAATTGATACAGTTGACCGTTGATCATACTTGGGCTTGGGAGCATATTCGAGATGGGAAACTATCAGCAAAAGAAGCTTTTAGACACCCTAATGCGGGAAGCTTGGTACGTTCGGTTGGCTCCGATACAACAATTACGGTTGACTTAGGTCTTTACTTGAAAGGTGGGCAAGAAAGTGGTAGTGTTGCTTTTCAACAACAAGGATTAATTTTGAAGTCAAATGATGTGGTCTTGGTTTGTTCTGATGGGTTGGTCAAGCCGACACCTTTAGGCGATGGAACCTATGTTAGCAATAAGGAAATAGTCTCAGTTGTCCAAAAGTGCAATGCTGAAAGGGCAGCTAAAACTTTGGTTGACATCGCTATAGGTCGGAATGTAGATGACAATGTTACAGCAGTGATCATCGAAATGCCCTAGCCTCCTCCAGGCCGTGGCGATTTTCCCTGCCACTAATAATAGCTGACTGTGAAAGTAAGCTCGTTCTTTCTTTTGGATGCAAATTCATATCTCGTTCCTCCCATCATTCCCACGCTTGAAGCTGCTGGTCAATTTCGTCATTAACTGTCGTCCATCAGGACAACGTAGACAATCTAACAGATAAACCATCATAACATCGTAGACAGAACCTTAACAACCGAAACCATCACAACATCGTAGAAAAGAGCGCATAATTTGCTTATCCGAGCAAGGAGTAGGTGAATTATGAGCGAACAAGCCGATTATGAAGACAGGAAATCGTTGATCCACTTATTGAACAGCGGCAAAAAGCCACGGGAGGC
>JBFLZA010001518.1:0-1072 GCA_040756535.1 Cyanobacteriota bacterium | reverse complement strand
CGCTTATGGTTTTGTCATGAGTTCAAATTACAACAGTCGCGGTCGTGCCGCTGAAGTAATGGTGGATGGTGAAAACGCACATTTGATTCGTGAGCGTGAAACCATTGAGTCGCTTTGGGACAAAGAACGTTTATTGCCTGAAGGATAATTCAAGATGTTATTAGAATTTACCAAAATGCATGGTCTAGGCAATGACTTTATGGTGGTTGATTTAATCAGCCAAAGAGCATTCCTTGATACTGTTACGATTCAGCGCTTGGCGGATCGTCATTTCGGCATCGGTTTTGATCAGTTATTGATTGTTGAGCCACCCGATTTACCTAATGTCGATTTCAAATACCGAATTTTCAATGCCGATGGTTCTGAAGTTGAACAATGTGGTAATGGCGTGCGTTGCTTTGCACGGTTTGTACATGAGCGCCAGCTCACTACAAAGACCAAGATTAAAGTGCAAACCAAGGCTGGAATTGTAGAACCTGAACTCGGTCAAAATGGCTGGGTACGTGTGAATATGGGTTATCCAAAGTTCTTGCCACAGGAAATTCCATTTATTGCGGATGCACCAGAAGCTTTGTATGACATTGCTTTGACGAACAATGAGCAATTGACCATTGATGTGGTGAATATGGGTAACCCTCATGCAGTTACAATTGTTCCCGACGTAATCACAGCTGATGTTGCACGTCTAGGGCCTCAGGTTGAATCGCATGAGCGTTTTCCGCAGCGTGTGAATGCTGGGTTTATGCAAATCATTGATGAAAAGCATGCGCGCTTACGTGTGTTTGAACGGGGTGTAGGCGAAACCTTGGCCTGTGGAACTGGAGCTTGTGCGGCTGCGATTTCAGGTATGCGCCGTGGTTTACTCGATTCATCTGTTGAGATTGAGCTCGCAGGTGGTAAGTTGCATATTGAATGGCGTGAAGGTGATGTGGTTTGGATGACGGGACCAACCTCAAATGTCTACGAAGGACGTATCGATCTGAGTTACTATCAAAACTAAGTTTAGCGTCACACAAGAAGCACTGATTCATCAGTGCTTTTTTTATGAAAAATGTACATAGGTATAGAAAGA
>JBFLZA010001517.1:0-1074 GCA_040756535.1 Cyanobacteriota bacterium | reverse complement strand
TACTTATTCCACCGTGAACCGCTGGGAGAACGGACACGCTCAACCTTCGCCACTGGCAATGGAGAAGATTGCGTCTCAGCTACAGCGGCTGGGCGATCGCAGAAAAGATTTGTTGCAGAGGGATACTTCGGAGTAGATGCGATCGCTTGTCTAAATCATTTTTGGGAGTTGCTGAGTAATGCCGCGCATTTTTGACAACATAGAATTGCCCCTGCTACCAATCCTACGAGATACGCTAAAAGTTTCATATTGGGCTGATTTTCGTGTCGGCTACTTCAATCTCAGAGGTTGGCAGAAAATTGATGACCTGCTCGCACAGTATGTCGGTGGCGAAACCTCTTGTTGCCGTCTCCTTGTCGGAATGCAAAGTCTGCCCAGTGATGAAGTCCATGCAGCTTTTATCCTTGGATCTGGTGACGGGCGTATTGATAACAGCGTCATCCTTCGCTTCAAAAAACGGATGGCAGCGGAATTCCGCCAGCAGCTTACTATCGGTGTGCCCACCCATCAAGATGAAGCCGGGTTGAGACGTTTAAGCGCCCAACTCAAAACCAAGAAGCTAATTATTTAACTGTTTCTGCGTCACTCCCTCCACGCCAAATTATACCTGGTACATCGGAATCATCTCTAAAAACAATTGGCAGTCGTTTTTATTTACTTAATAGGCAACAGGAAATATCTAAACCTAAATAGTTTAGGTGGCTCTATTTAGTCGCTTTTCCACCTTCCTATTTCTGTTCCGTTATATGGCTCTAGTAAGAACGGAACTGTCTGTAAAGTACCTTAATTAAATGGAGAAATATAATGCACAAACGTACCCAATTCGACTCTTCCGAAATCCTTCATCGCGCTGATAAGTTGATGAATTCAGCTTCCAACCGCTATCGGATGACTGTTCAAGTTGCTAATCGTGCCAAACGCCATCGGTATGAGGACTTTGAAAACCTCGACGACCCGATGATGAAACCAGTCATTCGGGCAATTATCGAAATGTCGGATGAAGTAACAGAACCCGACCTTATTAATGAGTTTATTGAACCTTCAATTGAAATTGAACCTCCAAATTTCAAGCGA
>JBFLZA010001516.1:0-1075 GCA_040756535.1 Cyanobacteriota bacterium | reverse complement strand
GTTGGCGTTCATGTTGGAGGATACGCAAGCATCCGTTTTATTGACGCAACAGCAACTAATTGAAACTCTTCCAAAACATAATGCTAAGGTTGTCTGCTTGGATACCGATTGGCAACTGATTGCACAACAAAACTCGGAAAATCCTCTCACTCAAATAACCGTAGATAACCTCGCCTACATCATTTATACTTCTGGTTCTACTGGCAAACCGAAAGGCGTTGCGATCGCGCATTACAACACTGTTGCGCTGATTGATTGGGCGAAAACAGTGTTTGCACCAGCGGATCTGGCAGGCGTTTTAGCTTCTACTTCTATCTGCTTCGATTTGTCAGTTTTTGAGCTGTTTGTCCCCTTAAGCTGCGGTGGTACGGTCATTTTGGCTGAAAACGCCTTGTATTTGCCGACTTTACCAGCGGCGGATCGGGTGACGTTAATTAATACCGTGCCAAGTGCGATCGCTTCCTTACTCCGAGATAACGCCATCCCCGCTTCCGTTCGCACCGTTAATCTCGCAGGCGAACCCCTGCCCAATAATTTGGTGCAGCAATTGTATCAGCTACACATCCAGCAGGTATTTAATCTCTACGGGCCTTCGGAAGATACCACTTACTCAACATACGCCTTAATCGAACGCGGTAGCCAAGGAACTCCACCAATTGGTCGTCCGATTGCCAATACACAAGTCTATGTATTGGATAAGTCTCTACAACCTGTCCCCATCGGCGTTGCTGGCGAACTGTATATTGGCGGTGCAGGACTGGCGCGAGGTTATTTGAATCGTCCAGAACTGACAGCAGAAAAGTTTATTGCCAACCCATTTAAGAAAAACCTAACCCCCCTACCCCCTTCCCTACGTAGCTTGCTTCCGCGAAGCGGTGGGAAGGGGGAGCAATTCTCCCCTCCCCTGAGAGGGGAGGGGTTGGGGGAGAGGTTCCGCCTCTATAAAACGGGAGATTTAGTTCGTTATCTCCCAGACGGCAACCTAGAATTTTTAGGTCGAATTGACCATCAAGTTAAAATTCGGGGTTTCCGAATTGAGCTAGGGGAAATTGAAAGCGTGCTGCGATCGCATCCA
>JBFLZA010001515.1:0-1075 GCA_040756535.1 Cyanobacteriota bacterium | reverse complement strand
CGATCTATTTTTAATATTGACAAATCTACCAGCAGTATGCAGGTGTGGATATCCCCCCGAAGTTTGACGCTTATGATGCGACAACAGCAGAAGAAGGTATCTCTTATGAATGACAATGCTTAACTAGAATTGGAATGGCTTTAACAGAACAAAGAAAACCTAAGCCGGGGAGTGAGGAGGAAAGAATCCACTGTGACATTTCAAGAACTGATTGAAAAGGGCGGACCTGCGATGTGGCCCCTGCTGGCTTTATCGCTGCTATCTCTGGGAACAATTTTGGAGCGCCTGTGGTTTTGGGCGAGAATCTTAACCAAGGAAAGAGAGATTGTAGATCGCATACTGGAGGCGGCGAGTCGCAACTGGGACGTTGCCGCAGAGATTGCCGGACAGGCGAGAAGACAACCTATTGGGCGCTTTTTGTATGCTCCCTTGCGGCTGGCTAACCCCGATCCAGAGGTGTTTAAGCTGGCGCTGGAGTCATCAGCGGACGAGGAATTGGCTGCGATGCGCCAAGGCGACAAACTCTTAGAAGCTGTAATTGCCCTCGCGCCTCTACTAGGGTTGCTGGGTACAGTTTTGGGCTTGATCCGCTCCCTGAGTGGTATTCGTTTGGGCGATTTGGGAACGTCTTCGACTGCTGGAGTCACTTTGGGAATTAGTGAATCTCTCATCAGTACGGCGGCTGGACTGGTGGTTGCAATTACTACTCTGGTCTTCTATCGGCTGTTTCAAGCTTTTTTGTTTAATCAAATCAAAATTTTCCGCAAAGCCGGGAATGACTTGGAGTTACTTTACAGGCAGGAATGGCCGAAATTTGGCATTAACCGTCATAGTAATGCCATCAAACCGAAAATCGACAGTGCCGAGCCTAGCGATCGCTAAAATTAGTCCTTAGTCAATGGCTAATGGATTTTTAACAATTAGCGATACTTCAATTAGCAATTCTCCTCTTTTTTCCAACAATGAAAGTAAATTTGGATACTCCGTCTGAAGAAGCGCGGATTGAGATTGTTCCTCTGATAGATGTCATCTTTTGTATCCTGACGTTTTTTCTGTTAGCTGGTTTGCAACTAAC
>JBFLZA010001514.1:0-1076 GCA_040756535.1 Cyanobacteriota bacterium | reverse complement strand
ATTTCAAGAAGCGCTTTCCAGTCCCAATGAGACGTACCAATTGAACTGTAGGCTATTTGGTACAAAAATCTTGAACGGAATATCAAGGGTTTCAGGCTTCTAATTCTCAGTAGGTTCAACTGGTACACCTCTTAGCGTGACTTTCTGTTCCGTTACTACTCAGACCCCGGAACACAGGTGCATTAAGTCGCAATTTTAGAAGCCTTTGCTGACATGCCAGATCCGCGACGGAGTCAAGGAAAAAGGCACACAGTATCACTATGTTTGGCAATATTTCCCCTGGCAGTCGTGGCAGGCAATCGCGGATTTCTGGCCATCGGGGACTGGGTAGACGCAAACTGCACGGCTCTGGGTGAGCTGTTTGCGGTCGAGCGAGTGCCATCTTACAGTACGATCTGGCGGATGCTGCTACATCAGGACTACCAAGAGTATGCCGTCAGAGTGGCTCTTAGGCTACCAGAGATTGGTTTTCTCACAGGTGGCTGTAGCGAGAGTGTATAAGCTCAACTGCATTGCATCTATTCATTTGATATGAAGTAGGTAAGGTGAACGCAGTGGCTGTTAGACCCCTCTTTCGCTCAACTTCAAGAAATGCTAACCGACTGCGCTCTCTAACTTTTTTCCCTCATTCTCTTGTTAAGCAATGCCCAACAAAAATTCCTCAGTAACCACAGCATCCATGAAGATAACTTCAAGCTTAAATTTTTTACCTGGAGCGTCACTGAATTCTAACTGAATGCCATTATCAGCCTTCCTCGCAGTGGCTTCCTGACTTTCTGGCTCAGAGGTATCGAAATTAAGGGTAACTTTCAGCTTCAAACCCAACGGTAGATATCCCTCATTGCAAGGAATAACTTGTGCCAGCACATCGATTTCATTATTTTCTCCCTGTTTGACATTGACAACTAAAGCTAATGATTGACCATTTAGTAATAGTCCAAAATCAAATACTTTAGTCCGTGAAATTGGGTGACTATTTGACTGGTCCCTACTCCTTACATAACCCCACGCATAGTTATTGGAAAGCGTATTCCGAATGCTTTCTGTAGATTGCCAACCTTCTTCAAAAACTCCAC
>JBFLZA010001513.1:0-1077 GCA_040756535.1 Cyanobacteriota bacterium | reverse complement strand
TTGGTCAGCCAGTTATCATTGGCGGCAGTATGGAAACCGGATCTTATTTATTAACTGGCGTACCCACTGGCGACCAAACTTTCTTCAGCACTGCACACGGAAGCGGACGCACAATGAGTCGTACCAAAGCGCGAAAAGCTTGGAAGGGAGAAACACTCCTGAAGGATATGCAGAAGAAGGGCATATATGTCCGCAGTACCTCAATGTCTGGACTAGCAGAAGAAGCGGGTGCAGCTTACAAAGACATTGATGATGTGATTGAAGCGGCTGAGTTAGCGGGGATTAGCAAAAAGGTGGTGCGGTTGACACCGATTGGCAATATCAAAGGATGAAGAAGGTTTAGGATTTAAGCGATCGCCTGATGCATAGTTATTTTAGAAGCCATTCAAAATCAGTAGATTGCAGTGATTGGTGCCTACTACGAAATCAGTAGCGGCGCAATAGACTTTTTTGAGACAGAGGCAGACTTACGCCTTGATGATAGAGAATTAGCTGAGTAGTGCTTTTGCGCGAAACAACTTGTGAATCGCTTGAGCGATCGCTTCCTAAATTGCTGGCTTTTTACGTTGTAAAAACTCCAAATCTATACAGAAACTAGGCTTACCTGTTTTGAAGTCACTCAGCTTGTATTTGTAGAGCGTTCCTTGTTTGGCAAAGACTAAATTCCCTAGGAAATCCCAAGTCGCCCAGTCAATACAATCGAGAAGATCGGGATAATCATCTAGCCTAAACTCAAAAGTATACCCATATTTCAAATAACCTCTGTAATACATTCTTAATGTGGGATGCTCCCGACTCGGCTTCCAATACCAGCCGTCGTCATTTTCGCATTTAACGATATACTTTTTGGAATTATCAACTTTCACATCAGCACCGTAATTGTCTCCGGCTCTCATCCAGCCATCCCGCTCTAACCTGGGGTATAGTACGCCTAAATCTTCTCCTCCAAACTGAGACTTCAACTTTCCCAATTTAAAAGGAATGCTTGCTTTTGGCTGTCCCCAACCATTTAATAACAGTTCTTTCTCATCTTTCCAATAGCCTCCTCCAAACCACGTTCCAATATTGTCTGCCTCC
>JBFLZA010001512.1:0-1079 GCA_040756535.1 Cyanobacteriota bacterium | reverse complement strand
GCATGAAGCAGGACAGAGACAGCTTCATCTAAATAAATGTCAACTCCAGTAAAATAGCCATCGATATGGTGAATGGAATCAAGACAAAGTTCTAAATGAGTAGCATTATCAGCCACAAAAGCACGTCCATCATCTTCCTTTAAATGATAAATTTTCAGTCCTACCTGACTGGCTCTATTGCCAGTTTGTAGTAGTAAGTTATTTAGACAACCAATTAAGAAAGCACGATTTGGAGATAGTCTAATTAACTCAATCAGCGCTTCTGTTTTGCCACTACCTAACCCAGATTTAGCTGAAATGATGACATCTTTATTAGGTATCTGAGCGAATCTGAACTTGGATTGATTAACCACAATATCAGGTGTGTACGTGCGGCTTTTTAACCAATTACGCCACGCCCAATCTTGATTCTCATCTTTAGATTCTGATTCATTAGCCAGTGATAAAAATTCCCCAGGTGTGATTAAATCAAAATCTAAAGTATTCGTGAGTTCATCAATATCAGAATTATCTTTCTCTAGTTGACCCCACCAAGCCACACTGACCGAGTAAGCTTTGCTAGTCAATTCCTCAATGATTTTTTTGTAATTCCCCAAGATAGCAGGATTGCTTAAGCTTCCCGCGTCTGGACACAAAACAACCTTACTGGCTTGTCGTAACCCGTCGATTACAGCATTGATTGAACCTGTCCAGTTTGCCCCAGCCGCGCCGATAATTTGGATGTCTTTACGTCCATGCCTAAACCACAGTTTAAGAGCAGTAATCAGCGATTTCAATGAACCTTCAACTAACCAAGTTTCTGTAATTTTTTCAGCTTCTGGATGCTTCCAGAGAAATACAGGTAACTCACCGCTTGGCAGGTGTGGCCCATTCCCGCCCTTAGATGCAGATGATGCCCAGAGATACTTGCCAAACTTTACACGATTATCGCTGGCTATTTGAAATCCTGTGATTTCACCTTTGGAATTTACAGCCGCGATCGCAAGTCCGAGAACTCCCATTAGTTGGCCCCCAGCTATCCCAGACAAAGACGGGGAAGCATCAACTTTTAACCCTGGATTCCAACTGGCTAACCAACC
>JBFLZA010001511.1:0-1079 GCA_040756535.1 Cyanobacteriota bacterium | reverse complement strand
CCCAGTGAATTGTGCCATCTGGATCAGTGGCGCCAACCCTACCTAAAGCATCAATAAATAGAAAACCTTTATCTGCTGCTAGTCCAGGAATTGTTCCTTGAATAGTAACTTCTCCGGGCTGCAATGCTTCTACATTACCCTCGGCATCAATTTTTACCCTATCTTCACCTTTGGTTACTTTCCAATCAGGAATCAGGTTATTTTCTGGGTGTTCTGCTAAGAGTACCTGAAATGGTTTGCCCCCAGTAGTCTGATATTGGATCTTAGTTTGTTCTCCTACCGCTAGTTTGTTACCACTGGGAAGGATAGCAGCTACTTTAACGTGTTCTCCATCAGCAACGTAAATGTTTTGAGGAGCAGTGGCAAAGGCTTGCGGTTGAATTTGTTCGATTTGTTCTGCGGGAACGATTTGCAGGTTAACGCTGTAGTTGGCACCTGCAAAAGGCGAACCCCGCAAAGTGGCAAACAGCGCTAATAAGACCGGCATTTGCACTAGTAATGGAAAACAGCCTGCTAAGGGATTGCCAAATTCTTTTTGAACATTGACCATTTCCTCCTGCTGCTTTTGCGGATCATCCTTATAGCGCTCTTTGATTTCTGCCATCCGCTTCTGCATCAGAGGTTGTACAATTCGCATCTTCCGCATGTTGCGAATTGAGCCAGCACTCAGGGGATAGAGCGCGAAGCGGACTATCAATGTCAAAGCAACGATCGCTAATCCGTAGCTAGGCACTATACCATAGAAAAAATCTATGATTGGCAGCATCACGTTGTTCGAGAGAAAGCCGATACCAAAATCCATTATTCTGAATTCAACCTGAGGTACTGTAAACTGACTGAATCTAATTTATCTAAATCATAAATTATGTGCGACTACCCTTCGCTACGGATAGCCGCACATCCAAAAAAAGGGAGTGGGGAATGGGGAGTAGGGAATTAGTAGTGGTATGTAGTTTTTGGTAATGGGAAGTTCTTAACTTTGGATTTTATCTGAGTAAATTTTGCATTCCCTACTCCCTACTCCCGTTCGGCTACGCTCACGGCAAGCCTACTCCCCACTCTCATCACTTTTTAGCAGC
>JBFLZA010001510.1:0-1079 GCA_040756535.1 Cyanobacteriota bacterium | reverse complement strand
AACCCAAAGCCTTGTAGGTTTCTTCATAAGCCGCATTCGCCACATGGCTTCTCACAGTCCTTACTTGCCGTTCAATCGATTCACGCGATGATTTAAACAATCCATCTTTATAATCTAAGGATTTCTTGCCTTTAATCCTCTGAACAATCTGCTGATTGGTCTGACCTTGTGAAATACCATCACGAATGACGTACTCCACCTTTTTACGCAATGAATCGGCAATATCAGCAAACAGATAATCCACCAACTGACCGCCAGCAAAAGGCGTTTTTCTTGCTGTTTTATAAATCTCAGCACTAGCGACCACCACAGCAGCATCACCAGCAAGTTTTGCTGTGTATGCAGCTTCATATATCGCCAAATCCAAAGCAGACTTGTGAAACTTTTCAGACAAGTCCACATCAATCGAAGTGAACCACTCATCAAGAATGGTTTTGATTTCTTCAATGAGTTTAGATGTCTTTGCTTTACTACCAAAATTAAACGATTTAAGCGCATTTCGTTCTGAATCGGTTAATTCTTCAAGCAGTTCTGATAATCGCTGTAATTGAGTATTTGAGAGCGAATTAAAGCGCTTGATTAGCTCATTAACTGATTGTGATGACGCTCGGTACAGATATGCCTGATGCTGAGTCAGCGCATCAAGTAAGGCTTTTTGCGCTGATGTGTTCATGCTTATGCATCCATAGTGCCATCATTCCGCTGCTCAATTTTCTTTACGATGTCTTCCCATTTGTCTTCTGGGAATGTACCTGTTTGCTCATAGTGATACCAAACATACATTGGTAATTCACCAGCAAGGCAGGCTTCGTAAATCAATTTAGAGCGAATAGGGTCATATTTAGGTTTATTGAAATCCTGAGCAATCGTGTAGCTCAGCTCATCCACTTTCAGGTCATGATTAGGTAATGCGAATTTCGCACACCAACGCAAAGCGATAGTCATTGCTTCAGAAATATTAGCCGCCACAAGCGACAAGACTGAATGCTGAATAGAGTTTTCATTCCCAGCCTGCTCAGCAGTCTTATTTGCGGATCCAACTTCAATCAGGCGAGCACCAAGTTCTTTCATCTGGTCCC
>JBFLZA010001509.1:0-1080 GCA_040756535.1 Cyanobacteriota bacterium | reverse complement strand
AACAAACACTATCCAATATTATGATGGTGGTGCTTGGGTTACAATAAATGCTGGTGCGTCTGATACGGATACTTTGCCAGAAGGCTTGGTAAACCTTTACTACACTGACGCTAGAGTTTCAGCAAATGCTGACGTAGCTGCAAATACTGCTGCTCGTCACAACGCTTTGACTTTAACTACAACTGCAAATGGCATTACTCTAGATGGAGCTCAAGGTCTAACCTTGCTAGCTGCTGACGGAGCAAACGATGGTTTCTTGTCATCTGCTGACTGGACAAGATTCGACTCACTAGACACAGCTTTGGCTGGTGGCCTCGCAACTGAATACCTAAGAGGAGATCAAACTTGGCAGACACTAGATACAGACGCGGTTGCCGAGGGGTTGAACCAATACTTCACAAACGCAAGAGTAGAAGCTTCAGTATTGAATGGTTTCGTAGGTGGGGTTAACTCAGCAATCGTAAACACAGACACAGTAAATCAAGCATTCGATAAGACTCAGGGTCAAATCGATGCTTTGGCTGCTGCTTCTCATCCTGCTGCTTCTCTAGTAACTCTTGCAAACGGAATTACTTTCAACCCAGCAACTCAAGTTTTAACAGTTATGGTTGCTGACGGCGCGACTGATGGCTACTTGTCTTCAGGCGACTGGACAACATTTAATAACAAGCAAACTGCGACATTGGCTGATGGCTCAATGTGGGTAGGGGATGGAACAAACACTGCTGCTGCTGTAGTAATGAACGGTGAGGCTACTATGGACAACACTGGCCTAGTAACTCTAACCAATAACTCAGTAATTGCGAAGATACTAAACGCTTTCGCGGTTGGTGCTAACGCAACAATTGATGCTACTGATTCAATCCTTTCTGCTTTCGGAAAGGCTCAGGGCCAAATCGATGCAATTAATACTAACTTCAACGAAAACGTTGATGATAGAGTAGCGGCATTAGTACAAAACGGGACAGGTCTTAACTGGACATATAACGATGTTGCAAACACCTTCACGGGTGATGTAACTCTAGCTCCATTCTCAACTACTGACCTGGTAGAGGGCGCTAACCTTTACTTCACAAACGC
>JBFLZA010001508.1:0-1080 GCA_040756535.1 Cyanobacteriota bacterium | reverse complement strand
CGAGGTTGGTCTTGTCACAGAACTACAACTACACGAGGGCTATATGCCACACCGCTCTAATGAAGACTTAGGGGGGGTGGATTCTTGTCGCTTTTTGAGCGACCAGTCCCCCCATGATAAGCCTTGGGACGAACACAGGCAAGCGGCTGATAAGGTTGCTCAGCTTTACAACCAGATTGAATACACCCGTTACAGCCAAGAAATTACTTCCTGTGCCAAATGGCTGCTATTTGCTCGAAAGGTTTCTGAATTGGGGGAAGTGAATCTTAAACTTTTCTCATCATGGTTTTGTCGAAAACGACATTGCCCCATCTGCCAATGGAGGCGATCGCTGATGTGGAGAGCAAGAATGTTTAAGGCTCTGCCCAAAATTGTTGAGGCTTATCCGACAGCCCGCTGGGTTTTTCTAACCCTGACAGTCAAGAACTGTCCGATGGATGAGTTGAGGGATACGCTCGGTTGGATGAACAAGAGTTGGCAGCGACTCATTAAGCGAAAGGACTGGCCCGCTCTGGGATTTGTTCGGTCAACCGAAGTGAGTCGGAACGCTACGACCGGCTATGCTCATCCCCACTTTCACTGCCTGTTGATGGTTTCAGGTGGCTACTTTTCCGGAGGACGTTACCTGACCCAAGCTCGTTGGACTGAATTGTGGCAGGATTCCCTTCGTATTGATTATCCCCCAATCGTTAATATAAAAGCCATTAAGCCCAAGTTTGATGAAACTGGCAGCCACGCTGGCAATGAAGCACTATTTAAAGCTGTGTGTGAGACGTTGAAATACACAGTCAAGGAAGGAGATTTGGTGGACAATGCTGAATGGTTGGGTGAGTTAACCAGGCAGTTGTTTAAATTGAAGTTGATTAATACGGGTGGAGTTTTGAAAGAGTATCTTTCAGAAGATGACCCAGAGGATTTAATCCACACAGACTTAGAAGCCGACACAGTATCTGATGAAGATGTGATGCTCATCTTCGACTGGGTGACTTGGGTGAAGAGGTATGTAAAAAGATAGCTTGACAAAACCCGTTAACGAGTTATGATATAGAAGTTGTTAACGGGTTTTTATTTATGGATAAG
>JBFLZA010001507.1:0-1082 GCA_040756535.1 Cyanobacteriota bacterium | reverse complement strand
TGATCTTCTTGCTCAGGTGACTTTTGTAGTAGTTCCTTCTGCTCAGACAGCCTTGATGAAACTTGCTGCAGCATGGCGTGCTACTGTTTCTTGCCCTATTGTTGGTATTACAGGATCAATTGGCAAGACGACGACTAAAGAGCTTTTGGGTGCTATGGTGAGAGGATGTGGCAAAAAATGCGTTGTTTCTGAGGGGAACTTTAATACCCTTCTTGGCGCGGCCATGACCTTGTTACAACTACGTGCTGACCATGATTGCGCTGTTGTTGAGATGGGAGTTTCTCGGCGGGGCGAGATGGCTCAGCTTGCTGATTTGATTCGTCCTACTATTGGTGTTATAACGACTGTTGCGCACCAGCATATGGATGGGTTGGGAGGCTTGTCTGATATTGCTGTTGAGAAGCGAGATATTTTTAAATTTTTCAAGACAGATTCCATTGGCATTATTAATGGTGATCAGCCACTTCTTTCTGCTGTTTCCTATTCTCATCCTGTTGCTCGTTTTGGGTATAAAACTACCAATCAGGTGCAGGCGAGACGTGTGATAGTCAATGGCTCTCGTATTACGGGGTTGGTTCGTTTGTATGATGAACAGTTTCCTGTTACGCTTTTGACCCCCCATAAAGGGAGGCTTTCAAGTTTTTTAGCAAGTGCTACTGCTGCTTACTTTCTCAAGATACCTACCAAGGCTATTGTAAAGGCGCTTGATGAATTTGAGGCGGTTCCTGGGCGTTTTCAACCATTGCCGCTTGTTGGTGGTAAGGGCGTGATTATCAATGATAGTTATAATGCAAATCCTGAAAGTATGAAGGAGGCTCTTTGGGCCTTTGATCGTCTTGATGTTCAGGGGCGAAAAGTGGCGGTTATTGGTGACATGTTGGGGTTGGGGGCAGCTAGTTCATTCTGGCATCGTCAGCTTGGGAGGTCGTTGCGCAAAATGCAAACCATAGATCGCGTCATCTTAGTAGGATCTCGTGTGCGAGACGCAGAAAAGACGATTCCCCGGGGGTTCTCATATGCCGTAGTTGCTGATTGGCAGGGTGCTCGTAAAGAGGTTGAGTCGCTTATGGTGAGCGGCGAAG
>JBFLZA010001506.1:0-1083 GCA_040756535.1 Cyanobacteriota bacterium | reverse complement strand
CACACTGCCTGCACCCAGATCATTCAACATCTACCAGGAATGCATGGACAATGCATCACTGGAACAAACTGAAATTGCCCTAATGGAACTGCGCTCTCATTTCGCTATCCAAGAGGCGATTTGCATGATTGATTTACCATTCTGGCAACCGCTGGCCCTCAAACTAAAAAAGTTGTTCGGATGGAAATTGGTTTACGATTGTATGGATCACATCGCCGGTTTCTCGAACACAACGGCCGAAATATTAGCCTTGGAAACTGCTTTGAGCCAGAGCAGCGATTTAGTAATTACCACATCCCGTCTCCTGCTAACAGAACAATCGAAACATAACACCAATTGCATCTTTGTGCCTAATGCAAGCGAATTCGATCATTTTCGTTTTCCCTTCTCAGGTGTGCCCGTTGCGATCAAAGACATCCCCCACCCTGTGATTGGTTACTACGGTGCCATCGCCGACTGGTTCGATACACATCTCATCGCCGAAATCGCAAAAGCAGCACCGAATTGGAGTATCGTGCTCATCGGGGATACCTGCTTCTCCAATCTTGCCCCAATCGCTGATTTACCTAACATACATTTACTTGGTGAACAGCCTTACCAAATACTGCCATCTTATTTACACCAGTTCGATGTCTGCATCATCCCCTTCAAAAAAACTCCACTAACAGATTCAACCAACCCGGTGAAATTGTTTGAATTCTTGAGCGCGGGGAAGCCAGTGGTTGCCACCGATCTGAATGAATTAGGCTTTTACCAGGATCACATTCGCCTGGCAAGCTCCCTTGGGGAATGGATGGCAGCCATCCAGCAAGCCCTGGAAGATTATTCACCCGAGAAAATCCAGATGCGGATGGACTTTGCCCGAGAAAATACCTGGGAGGAACGAGTAATCAGAATCGACCAAGCAGTCCAATCGCTTTACCCACAAGCGTCGATCCTGATTCTCACTTACAATAATCTAGACTACACACGTCTGTGCCTTGACAGTGTATTTCAAAATACAGCCTACCCTAACTTTGAGGTTATTGTTGTCGATAATGCCTCTAACGATGGCACAGTTGAATATCTAAAATGCCTGGAAAA
>JBFLZA010001505.1:0-1085 GCA_040756535.1 Cyanobacteriota bacterium | reverse complement strand
GATGGAAAAAGGTTCAGAGAGTAATGCCAACCTGTCCCAACTGTCGTTCAGCACACTTGATTCAGCAAAAGGACTCAACAATCTTCAAGTGTAAAGACTGCAAAAAAAGATTTAAGCTCGTTGAAGCTAGCTTTAACTGCAATGAAGCCTAACCGTCTCCTTTCTTCCTCTAGGCATTTTCTAGAAAGGCTGAGCCACCCTTCACAACCTTCATTAACTCGTCTGAATGACGGAAATGTTTAAATATTCACAAATGACTATTTTGTCTAGGTGGTCATATGGAACTTGAAAAGATAAGTTGCATGACTAACGTTATGGCGAGTGAACTTAGGAAAAACGGTATAACAAGCGTTGAGGCTTTAGCCATACGAAGCCTTTCAGAGCTTAACGAAAAGATTAAAAACGGATATATACTGAACGTAGATTACTCCCTTCTTAAGAGTGCTGTCGAAGAGGCTTGGAGACTTACTGGGTTCTGGATCATGTCTGCTGCCGACATGGAAAAAGTCAGAGGTAAACGGTTAGTTTTCACATCAGGGTCAAAAGCCGTAGATGAGATGCTTGGAGGGGGAATTTTCAGCAGAGAACTAACAGAATTTGTCGGAGAATACGGTTGCGGTAAGAGCCAATCCCTCTTCAGCGCTCTAACAGAAGCCCTTGGACAAAACAAAGATGTTACGGCAGCTTTCCTTGACAGCGAGGATACGTTTAGCGAGGATAGAATCCGTCAAATAGCTAAGGCAAGAGGCTATGACCCAGACGATATTCTAAAACGCATAATTTACATTCCAATAACGGATAGTGAACTCTTCTCTGAACTAATAGACCGCTTAAACGTCACAATTGAAACAAAGAACGTTAAACTAATCCTGATAGACAGCATCATCGCAGTTTTAAGGGCGGAATATGTTGGGCGTGAAGTGTTGTGGTATCGGCAACAGCTTCTAAACAAGCTGATTAGACGCTTACTAAACCTAGCCAAAGTATACAACATTGCAGTGGTTATTTCAAATCAGGTTGTGACAAACCCGCAAGCCCAGTTCACGTACGACCCTATCCAACAGAAAGTTCCAACAGGTGGCACA
>JBFLZA010001504.1:0-1085 GCA_040756535.1 Cyanobacteriota bacterium | reverse complement strand
AATGTTGCCCTAGAAACGGCTCACTTAGATGCCAGTTCCTTCCACGTTCATGGAGAATATGAGTCAAACATACCAGAAGTCTATATGCACAAGCAAGCTACCAACACTGATGAAACATCTTTAGCGGCAATAAATGAAACAGCAGTTCCACGACCTATTGTCATTACTTATGGTTATTCTCGCGACCATAGACCTGACCTCAAACAGTTTATTCTCGATTTAATTTGTAGCGAAGATGGAGACGTACCTCTATTTTTACGGGTTGGAGATGGCAATGAATCAGACCAAGCGATATTTCCGCAAGTTTTCCGAGACTTCAAAAAGCAGATAGACTTAGATGCGCTAATGGTAGCTGATAGCGCTTTGTACAGCGAACCGAATTTGGTGGAGATGGCAACGCTCAAATGGTTAAGCCGAGTCCCGTTGACGGTTAAACAAGCAAAGGAACTGGTAAGTCAACTCAAAGCGGAAGCATTTACCGAAAGCACAATCGCTGGCTATCGCTGGTCACAACATCAAAGTCACTATGGTGGGATTGAGCAGCGATGGTTAGTAGTCGAAAGTAAGGAGCGTCAAGAGTCCGACCTCAAGCGTCTGGAGAAGAACCTAGATAAGGCACAAACAGAAGCCACCAGACAATTGCGAGAGTTATCGCGTCAAAGTTTTGCTTGCGTAGCAGATGCTCTGAAGGCGGCTCACAAGCTATCTAAAAAACTTAAGTATCATCAACTCGTTGCTATAGATACTCAAGAAATTCAGTCAAAATCGACGCGAAAAAACTCTGGCGCTAACTATAAAATCACAGCTTGCCTAGAACTCAAATCTGATGTCGTCGAAGCCGAACGGCGACAGGCTGGACGCTTTATCTTGGCTACTAATGTGCTGAATGTCAATCAGTTAAGCCCAGAGGATATGATTACTAAATATAAGAATCAGCAATCCTCAGAAAGAGGATTTAGTTTTTTGAAAGACCCTCTGTTCTTCACGGACAGTGTGTTTCTGAAGTCTCCCGAAAGAATTGAAGCTCTTGCTATGATTATGGGCTTATGTTTGTTGGTTTATACCTTAGCTCAACGCCAACTCCG
>JBFLZA010001503.1:0-1085 GCA_040756535.1 Cyanobacteriota bacterium | reverse complement strand
CAGGAATAAGCGCATACTTATTTGCTAGATAATTTGCATCTTGACGGTGCTTGTTTACTGCATCCCGGATTTCATGATGAAATTTCAAAGCATTTTCGGCTTTTGCCTTGTCGATGTTAGGAAGGTCAATACCGGCTTCAGCAATTCGCTTATACTCGTTATTAATCTTGAGCATCGGGTAGATTGGCATCAGTTGATAGACCGAAGGCAGCGATCGCATCACCTCAGTGAGATCGAAGAATAGCTTTTTAAAGCCATTTGCCAGAAAGTTAACTGCATTGACAGATCCACGGTGAGGAGTCCCAAAGGTAACCAAAGCCCGACAATCTTGCCATCCTTCCAATACTTCCAGGTAGTAGCGAGAAACCAAGCCCCCCATACTGTGCGCCAATAGAATCACCTTTCCGTCCTCAGCACCGTTAGGAGATTCCCGCCAGTTCTTTAATCGTTCATCTACAAAACGCTTTAATATACGAGCATTGGCTCGATTGTCGCGTCGCCAATCGTAGGGAAACTTGAAGAAGTTTTCACCAAGTGTTACATCACAATAGTCATTAATGGCTTCAGAGATTGCTGTATATCCATCAATTTTGACTAAACCCGGTACAAGGTGGGCATCTTCCATAACTCGAACAGCTTTAATCCCGTCTCCGAGATCCTCAAGCTCAGGATCATCGTGGTCTAGCTTCAATTGCTGAAATGATTCTCCACGGGTGATGAGCGCTTCCCATGCTGCTTGTCCTGATACTGCCCAGATATCTTTGCCATCCTTCTGAAGAACGCTTCCTGTAATTCCTGGCAGAATGACTACAATATCGCGCATTTTAGTTTTTGGCATTACCTATAACTCCTTCTAGTTCGCTTGATGATTCTAAACAAGTTCTGCGTGAATCGAAATTTTTTCAGTGGAGACTCCGGCAGATTAAACACCACATACATTACCAATGCTCTACTAGACATTGATTATGCTTTGCTGGGATCGCTTCATCCCTATAAATACATAGGAACTCTCGTAAGAGAGTTCCCTTCAATGCTTCGACAAAAGCATCTACCCAAAATTCTTTTCTCTCAGAAAGTTAGCTAAT
>JBFLZA010001502.1:0-1086 GCA_040756535.1 Cyanobacteriota bacterium | reverse complement strand
ATTGAAAGACAAGTTAGCGCTGTAGATTAAACGTATGCGTCTAGATTCCAGCATTGCTGGCGTAGCTCAGCTGGTAGAGCAGCTGATTTGTAATCAGCAGGTCACCGGTTCAAATCCGGTCGCCAGCTCCAAGTAATTGCTGTTGTCAAGAGGCTTTTTTTGGGTTAGTATGGAAGAAACAGCAACCGCATACGTGTTTACATGAAACAGTTGTGGGGTGCCCACGTAGCTCAGTTGGTTAGAGCACTTCCTTGGTAAGGGAGAGGTCACCGGTTCAACTCCGGTCGCGGGCTCCATGTTATTTTCTGTTCGCTAGTTGTGAGACTAATGGATGGGCGTGAGCTGTAGAGTTTTGTTTGGCCTAAAGAGCATAAGGATCGGGTTTCGGGTATGGCAAAAGAGCGTGTTGTTTCCCACTTGGCATGTGAAAAGTGTCGGGGGCGTAATTATACTCAGGTTGTTACGCGTAATCGTAAGTTGGGTGATTTAAAGTTAAGCAAATTCTGCCCTGTCTGCCGCGAACATACGGTGCATAAAGAAACGAAATAAAGGGGGAGGCCAGTAGCTCCAACGGTAGAGCAGCAGACTCCAAATCTGCGTGTTGGGGGTTCGAATCCCTCCTGGCCTGCCAAGGTTTAAACTTGCAGGATGTGTGAAGATGAAAGGTATAGCGCGGTTTTTTGGTGAGGTGCGAGTTGAACTTGCACGCGTTGAATGGCCATCATGGGCCGAATTTGTGGGGTCGACGATTGTTGTTCTGATGCTTGTCGCAGTTTTTGCCATTTTTCTGGGGGTTGTTGATCGCCTCTTGGAATGGGGAGCGCTTAAGATATTTGAACGCGGTTTTGGTGCGTAAGTTTTAATGTAGAGCGGGTGTCATGAAACAGTGGTACGTCATACAGACGCAGGTTGGCGGAGAGGAAATAGTAAAAGCTGATCTGTTAAAGCGTATCGAGGAGGCTGATCTGCAAGATCACTTCGGCGAAATACTTATTCCTTCTGCGAAGATTAGACAATTTTTTGGCGAGGATGATGCTGAGCGTGATCAGCAGCTTTTCCCTGGATATGTTCTTGTTGAAATGGAGG
>JBFLZA010001501.1:0-1087 GCA_040756535.1 Cyanobacteriota bacterium | reverse complement strand
TATAAGCATCCCGGATATTAATTTTAATTGTGTGCTTCATAACAATAGTAATTTTTCAACTATCTCTTTAGCAAGCTCAAATTGGAACACATGATACAGCGTCATTGATAAATCAAAAACTTTAATAAACGGCCATTTTAGCGCTTTCATTGCCAGAATAGGACGTTATTATTTCCTTAGAGGGACGCATATATTGCAATATCTTGCAATATAGTCAAAAAGAGAAAATCGCTAGTCAACTGCAACTGAGCCGAGTGAACGATAACAACCATGTCTTACGTCTCCCTGTTTAAAAATATACCAGAAATCTTAAGCCAGCCAATTGGGATAGCAGCCATAGCTTCTCTTGGTATCCACGGTGCGATCGCGATGATTGTGCCATTGATGCCTATGGATTCTAGCAAACCCAAAGATACAGCATCATTAAAAACAGTCGGACTTTTGGAATTGAGCCAAGCCGACCAAAGTCGTTTGCCGCAAAGCACACCCCAAGTTGGTTTACAACAACTTCCTCCAATAGCGCCACTTTCTGCTCCCAACTTTAACGCCCAAAGTGTATTGCCCCCATTGGCACCAGCGCCATCCAGTCAGCTAGTACTGCCTCCACTACCCCCATCATCGAATAGCTATCGCGTCTCCTCTTTGCCTACAAGGCAGTCTTTGCGGATGATTCCTAGTAATAATTTGCGATTTGACGCCTCGAAGTTTGACAGTTCTAAATTCAACACCAGCCCAAAATTCTCTCCATCAGTCCCTCGTGTCAATGCCAGTGATACCAAATACGAGCCACCTAAGCCACTGGCTGTAAATAGATTACCAGAATTACAATCGCAGAAAATACCTGATGAGATTCTGCAAAATGCTCAACCGCCGAATCTATCTGACACTAGCCCCATTACAACAGCACAGGGAAATACGACTTCACAAATGACGCAATCGATTAATGATGCGTCTAGAAGTTCTCAAAACCAGCTAATAAATTCTCTAAAACAAGCCACAAGGGCTGGAGATAGCTTAACCGTAATTAGGGCAACCACCCCACAAGCAAGCGATTTATCTGCGAAAGGAACTGAACTGGCAATTGCAC
>JBFLZA010001500.1:0-1087 GCA_040756535.1 Cyanobacteriota bacterium | reverse complement strand
CGCGCCTTTTCATCAGCCCATCAGCGTCAAATTCCCAGTGTTCGTTTCCATGAGTGCGGAACCATTGATTCGTCTCTGAATCACGCCATTCGTACTCAAAGCGTACAGAAATCCGATTATCCGTGTAGGCCCATAATTCTTTCATCAGGCGATAGTCTAGTTCTTTTGCCCATTTGCGCTTCAGAAACTCTTTGATAGCTTCTCGACCTATAAAAAATTCGGTACGATTTCGCCATTGAGAATCAACTGTATAGGCATTAGCCACTCGTTCAGGATCGCAAGTATTCCAAGCATCTTCCGCTGCTTTTACTTTGGCAAGTGCAGTTTCTTGAGTAAATGGGGGACGAATCGGGGATGACATTTTGAGATTCCTCCTGTTGATTAATTTTCAGTGAATCGGATTGGAATAACGTTTAAGTTTATACAGAACAGATAGGTTTGTATATAGCATTCCTAAAGGGTTTTTGAAGGCGAAATCCCCAACTTCTTGGAGAAGTTGGGGATCTGAACCGCAAAAAGTAGGTTGAGGAATTCTGTTGCAGATGATTCGGGAAACAGTATTAGCAGGATTCGTTCTATTTGATGAAAGTTGCAATCGGATATCGTGTTTATTTCAGATTCTCTGGGACAGTTTCCGGCACAACCCAGGTGTAAATCGTGTGCTGGCGACCGGGACTACTTTCTACCTGCACCACTTGTTCGGGTTTCCATTCACCCATATCGTAGTTGTGCGAAACAATGCGAGTGCCGGGTTTGAGTTCCTTGAGTAGCTTGGGTCGCAGCCGCAAGTTAACATCAGGAAGCAAGTAAAGTGTCACCACCGTGGCATCGCTGAGGTTAGTGGCGAATAAATCTTGTTGTAAAAATCGCACGCGATCGCTTACACCCGCTTTTTGGGCATTTTCTCGACTTTCTTGGACAAGCTGCGGATTGATATCTACACCAGTACCGCGAGTGCCAAATTGTTTTGCAGCGGTAATCACGATACGTCCATCACCACTGCCGAGGTCGTAGAGTACATCGTTCCCTTTTACCTGCCCCAGCTTTAGCATTTCGGCGACGACGACTTCGGGAGTTGGCACAAAAG
>JBFLZA010001499.1:0-1087 GCA_040756535.1 Cyanobacteriota bacterium | reverse complement strand
TGATAATAGGTTGCAAGGTTAGAGGGTTGTTAGCGCAACGGGGCGTAGCCCAAGTTAGGAATTTTTATGCTGCCAGTTGTGAGTACAGCTCAAAATACCTCAGTTGAAAATAGAGGTAGAAATAAGGCTAATTTTTCCTAACAAGCAGGATGTATCTGCTTTTGTAGTAGCCTTAGCTTAAATAGTCTCTCTTCTAATACAAATCGTCTTGAGAATGAGAACCTACCGTTGGCTTCTACTGTGCCACGATCAGTTGTCAAAATTTTCAACAGTTACAGTTTTAGCAACCGGGTTACAGTAGTCTTTTATTCAACTACTTTCTTCACCGAACGAATGGCCTACTGGCTACTAAAAAGCGAACCCCAAGAGTATTCCTACGCTGATTTAGAGCAAGATGGACGTAGCGTTTGGAATGGGGTCAAAAATCCCCTTGCTCTGAAATATCTTCGTACCATGCAACCAGCGGATAAAGCATTGATTTACCACACAGGTAAAGAGCGGCGGGTCGTGGGGATTGCCGAGATCGTGTCCTTGCCTTATCCTGACCCAGAATTAAGTGACCCTCTTCGCGTGGTAGTGGATATCCGGGCAGTGCGATCGCTATCTCAACCTGTTACCCTTACTCAGATCAAACAAGATATCAGTTTTACAGGCTTTGACCTCATCCGCCTGCCCAGATTATCTGTTGTTCCCGTAGCTGTTGAGCATTGGCAGCGCATTCTTCAACTCGCGGGTGAATAGGGATAGGTTTAGTCATTTCTGGACTATGTATGGAAGATACTAGTAAATTAAAACCTGCCCTGACATCTATCCCGTTTAACAGCAAAGCAAAACCACCGCAAGAAAGGCGGGATTTTGTTAAGAAGCTTGTAGAGTAGAAAGGATGATTTTTTCGCAACTAATGGCTGATACAACTGCCTGGGTGAGCTTTTTCGACCCTACCAACCTGTTTTCATTTTTGGAGACTCAGCAGCCCCTCATTGCTGAGGCAACTCCCAACGAAGCAGTAAGCGAATCATTGATAGTAGCAGGAGTCCTGCTGAGTTTAGTCGTAATTTACTTCGCCAGCAAACTAGGCGGTGAGATT
>JBFLZA010001498.1:0-1089 GCA_040756535.1 Cyanobacteriota bacterium | reverse complement strand
CACGAGCGTATGAGCAAAGAATCCTGTCTAAACCTGTGCAGGAGTCAGGATAGCTACGGCTGGTCCTCATTACTCCACAGGCCGGTCTCTCGACGTCAACGGGGTCTATGTGGTTCTCGGCCACTCAATCGGGGTAGCAGGTCCCGTCTGTAACGGGGTTAGTTGGCCTCTCGGCAACATCGGGGTGATGTGGTGCTCGACCACTCAAAGCGGGGTAACCATTCTCACCATTGTGGTGGGGTTATCTGTTCTCGGCAGTAACCGGGGTTAAATGGATCTCGACCATTCAAACGGGGTACGGTCTCACGAGCGCGTGGGGTTAGTTGGTCTCTCGACGACACCGGGGTTATGTGGATCTCGGCCACTTTAAACGGGTTTTAATCAGAAAGGAATCGCTATGGATGAACTCGTCCCTGGCAAATTGTATCGCGCTATCAGCGATAGCGATGTTGTAGAAGTGGAGCCGAGTACGGCGGCAGGATTAAAACTGCTGGTCATGCCGGCGCGAATCAAAAACCTTAAACAGCTCCAGAAGACCGTCGAGAGATCGATGCGTAGAAGACCAGACCTGCACCTGGTCCTCAATGCCCTTCTGGATATTCACGAATCGATTGTGCAGAAGTACGACTCAGAGCGGTATCTCAAGGCTCTGGTCGATAGGATAAATAACCTTCAAAACCCATCAGCTAATGATGGCCAATAACACGGGCTCACTCTGATGAGCTGATTGAAACAATGAACAATGAATTGAGCCTGATTTCTATTAAAAATTAAGCTCAATGATTGCAATAAATACAAGTTTTTCCTGTTTTCACCATTTTCTCAAAATGGTCAAGCGTCTTGGACCACCTAACCAGAAGGTCGCAAGAGTGAAGTAGTCACAGCCCAGGAAGGTAAGCGTGACCGCGAGCTGGTACTCTACCAGTTATTAAGGAGAGCCTACCGTAAAACGGTACAAAACCTTAACAATTTAACAGCTTAACAGCTTAACAAATGAACAATAGAGCTGCGCGAGCAGCTAACGCTCTAACCCTTTAGCTGTAGTTTGAATTTTCAACAGATGAACAATGAGTCCAAATTTGAATTTGA
>JBFLZA010001497.1:0-1089 GCA_040756535.1 Cyanobacteriota bacterium | reverse complement strand
CTGTGCCGCGTGTGTATCAGATTTTGAAGGGACAATAAGCAACGGTGGATAGATGGGCGAGCACTCACTCGCCCTGCTAGAAATGTCGCTTCGCGCACTCCCTGAATCCTGCCCTACAAACACGACCAATCTGTAGACTGCCAACGCTTGGTTGTGGCAGCTTAGGGGAGGCTGAACGTCTCATCTAAAGCAAGAACTAATTCAAGAAATGCCTCAAACCGTTTTCTCTCTTGTAGCCATCTGCCCTTGTCCAAATCACTCACCGTTTCATCTTTGAGGATGTCGCTAAATACTTCAATTTCGGCTTCAAAATGCTTCTCAAGGAGTAATAGACTTTCATAAATCAAATCTCTCCTGCGACGAATATATCGGAGGAATGGTCTATTAAGTGCCAAGCTGTATATTATGTATGCGGCAGGAACTTTACGTGCTTTGAACGAGCCATCGTCCATTAGCTCAAAGTAATCTCGGCGGTCGACTTCTAGAGGATCTATGTACCCCGCCTCACCATTAATTGTCGCACCATCCGCCAGTCCATAGGCGGGCCAATCGTCACCCTTGAGATTATTACACTTTAAACATGCCCAAAGGAGATTTTTGGGGTCGCGCTGTAATGCGGCATACTTTTTTTGTGGTCGGAGGTGATCTAAAGTCATACTCTCCTTTCCACCTGCTTCCATTTCGTGAATGTCACAGTAGACACATCTTCTTTGGCAATCTTGTCGTATCTCCTCTCTGAATTTATCTGTGTAGATTTTTCTCCGACGCAACCGTGGTAAGTGCGTAGGTCTTGTTGCCATTAGCGATGCTCCTACTCATTCAAGAAGCTGGATTTCAGATACTCTAGCGTATCCAGGGCTTTTTCAAGCCTCTGCAATCTACTTGTTTCATCCGAAACAATTACAGCAGTGCGTTCAAATTGTAGTTCTTCTAGTTCTTTCTGCTCATCGTCTGTAAGGTCTTCAGTCAAACTCTTCTTGAGCAAATCACGGAACCGCACATCGCGCGCTTCCACCATCGCTTGATGGACATTGATGCGCCTTAGTAAGCGAGCGACAAAGGTCCTCAATTTCTCAGCGTCGTGCATTT
>JBFLZA010001496.1:0-1093 GCA_040756535.1 Cyanobacteriota bacterium | reverse complement strand
CGTCAAATCGTAACGGATCCGCTTGAAGAAGAAGTGAATAAAAATGTGTTCATGACTCGTTTAGAGGATGTGGCACATACAGCAGTGAATTGGGGTCGTAAGAACTCAGTTTGGCCGTTTAACTTTGGTACATCTTGCTGCTACGTAGAGTATGCAACGACTTTAACAGGCGTGCATGACTTGTCGCGTTTCGGTGCCGAAGTAATCCGTGCTTCACCTCGTCAGGCTGACTTGATGATTGTTGCAGGTACATGTTTCGTCAAAATGGCTCCAGTTATTCAACGTTTATATGAACAAATGTTGGAACCGAAGTGGGTTATTTCAATGGGCGCATGTGCAAACTCTGGCGGTATGTACGATATTTATTCAGTTGTACAAGGTGTGGATAAAATCATCCCAGTCGATGTTTATATTCCAGGTTGCCCACCCCGTCCAGAAGCATTAATCCAAGCATTAATGTTGTTACAAGACCAAATTCAATTAGAGCGCCGTCCACTTTCTGCCGTGATTGGTGATGATCTTAAGCCAGTGTATAAGCCAAAGATGATGCCAGAACGTGACCGTAAGAATGCTGAACGTATTGCAGTGAAAAACTTACGCTCTATGGATGAAATTAAATAATTTAAACGACAGTTGTTTTGATGCACCCGGTCTGGGTGTAGTTGTCGTTTAGGTTGAATGAATTTGTATTAAATAGGAAGCCAAGCCAATGGCTGAAACTGAAAACGCTATGCCAGAGTCAGCGCAAGTTGATTCACGCCCAGCATTTGCAATTGTAGAAGAGCTCAAAACCAAATTTGGCGAGAACTTCTATGTGCAAACGACTTTTGAAGACTTTCCAACAGTCTGGGTTGAGCGCGCGCGCGTACAAGAAGTTTTAATGTTCTTGCGTACAGTGTCACGTCCATACGTGATGTTGTTTGACTTGTCTGCGGTAGATGAACGTTTACGTACACACCGCGACGGTTTGCCTGCGTCTGACTTTACTGTGTTCTATCACTTATTATCGCTTGAGCGTAATAGTGATATTCGTATCAAAGTTGCATTGAGTGAAAATGATGTAAATCTTCCAACTGCAACCAATATTTGGCCA
>JBFLZA010001495.1:0-1093 GCA_040756535.1 Cyanobacteriota bacterium | reverse complement strand
CGAACTCGTACGAAACGGGAAAATACAAGCCGGCAGCACTTGGGAACCCTATGTATCAAACGCAATCGCATTAGGCTTAAATGTACTGTTTACCAGTGCCGAAACGCCCGGATTAATCCCAGATGTGATGGTATTTCAAGGATCAGTGCTGCGCGAACGTCCCGATGATGTACGGGCATTTGTCCGCGCTTGGTTTCAGGCAGTAGATTACTGGAAAGCCAATCCAGAAGATGGAAAAAAAATTATTGCCCAAGCCATGAAAATTCAACCAGAAACAATTTCTCTAAAAGGCTACGACTTACTCACCTTAAATGATAATTTGAAAACCTTTGTACCGGGCAACACCCTAGAATCCTTGCACTACACCGCGCAACTCTATGCCAATTTCTTTGTAAAAACCGGCAGTCTCAGCCGACAACCTAACATTAATCAATTACTAGAACCCTCATTTCTACAGCCGTAGAAACAAGTGATACCATGTGCCTATCCAGTCCTGATTATTTCCTACCGATGGAAATGCTAGGATAATCGGCAATGTAATCATTCTAGGTCTGGTCAAACCAAAATTCACACATAAACCCAAAATGGTATGAGGCAGTCCAGGCTGTACACTCTTCGCACCAAGCTGATCGTGTCCTTCTTGGTTGTTGCACTCATACCCTTGAGCTTGCTGGCTGTTGTCAACAAACACACCACACAAGAAGCGCTGACGCGCAATGCCAACCAAGCCTTGTTTGCAGCAGCCTCCCAAACTGCAACCAGCATAGACGCCTTTATCAATACCAATCTCAACTCGGTTCGCGTCGAGGCGATTTTACCCGGATTGGCCAAATATTTAAGCCTTCCTGCCTCAGAACGAGCCGGTAGTGCTGAACAGGCAATGGCTGGGGCAACTTTACGCAGCCTCAGTCGTAAAGATACCGTGAATATCTTCTCTTATGCACTGCTGGATCTGCAAGGGCAAAATATACTTGATACCTATACTCCCTATATCGGTCAAAACGAATCCCAGAGCGACTACTTCATTCAACCGCTCAAAACCGGCTTACCCTACGTCTCCACAATGCGGTTTTCCCCAACCGTTGCCGGCTTA
>JBFLZA010001494.1:0-1094 GCA_040756535.1 Cyanobacteriota bacterium | reverse complement strand
AGGTCAGATAACTTACCCATAGCCAAAGTGCCTTTGACCAGTGCATGCACTTGTTCGCCAAAATGCTCTTGTACTTCCGCCAAAGGAATCACGCCTTCGCGTACACCACGATAGAGCATCGCAGCAGCCAAGGTGTCTTCATCGACATGTAGATGGGCCAGAATATCCGCCATTTCAATACCGGTATAAAAGGTATTGGAACGATGATTAACCGTGGTTTCTAACTCTTTTTGTAAAGTCAAATTGGCAACTTCTTCGAGTTGCTCAAGCTTCGCATCATCTAATATGCTTCGAACACGATCTAACCATTCAGCCAAATCATGTTGAGCTTGTTCGGCATGCTCTACAGTCGCCTCCTGAGACAACTCATTGAGTCGCCCAGGTAGTTGCTCACGTACTGTGACCATACCCTTCTCCTACACTTTTACGCTTCATATTCTTTAATCGTTTATCTCATTATCTTTTTCAAACAATGCTATCGACTCAACGTGACCTGTGTGGGTAAACATGTCCATCACACCGGCTTTGACTAATCGATAACCCTGTTGTACCAACAGCCCCGCATCCCTTGCGAGTGTCGCTGGATTACACGACACGTAAACGATTCTTTTTGCACCAAAGTTAGGCATATAATGCATTATTTCCTCTGCGCCTGCACGTGGAGGATCTATCAATAATGCATCAAATCCTTGATTTGCCCAAGAATGATGCGAGAAATCTTTTGTTAAATCTTGTGAAAAGAACTTCAACTGGCCAAGAGCATTACGTTCCGCATTTTCTGCACCACGTTGAACCATTTCTTCACTGCCTTCAACACCAACCACTTGTCCTGTTGCACCCACGCATCGAGCCAAAGGCAAAGAGAAATTTCCTAGACCACAGAACAAATCGAGAACACGTTCTCCTTGTTTTAAATCTAGCAAGTCACATGCCAATTTCACCATTTGCGGGTTAATGGTTGAGTTTACTTGAGTAAAGTCGTGTGGGTTAAATCCAAATGCCACATCAAAATCATTTAAACGATAATGTAAACGCATCTCTGCATGTTCATCATCCATACGCTTTAGACTGTCTGGGCCTGCAGCTTGTAAATA
>JBFLZA010001493.1:0-1096 GCA_040756535.1 Cyanobacteriota bacterium | reverse complement strand
TGGCAATATTTTGTGGAGATTCCATTGCTTGGTCCAAAATTTGAGAACATTGACATGTCTCGGAAGGATTCGACAAATCCTCGTGGCTTATAAGGTCCCGCCAGCTAATCGGTCTCCCCTCCGCACCGTGTGTTTCTTTAACTAAGGGAGTCTTATAGACAGTTAAGTTCACGGAAATGTGTGGAATGGGATAATGGATAGCAAGCGCTTAAGGCGTTGGGTCCATAGTTTGTTAACCTCCCACAACAAGAAATTGGCGGGTTGCCGGATCTCCTTCATATATAGAAGATGAACATACATGTGAATGAACAAACCGAATTACACGCTCAACTTGAGCTTCTTAGTTACGTACTCCTTTTTCATATCCCCAAAATGGCCCTCTACGAACTCAGCAAATCAAGCAACCCATCAAGCAGCCGTCCTATATCCTGCTCAGGCGTTGTAACCCCTCTGACGACATGTGGAAATCATTGACTTTGGTCCTGGTTCTCTGTGCTCTCCTCTTTGTGCAATATGGACGGCAGTTCGGAAGAAAAACAGCCCCTTATACAGGGTGAACGCTGGCAATACGATTTAACCTGCCAGCAGATGTGCTATTTGCGCCGCCGATAATGCGTACTGTAGTATGTGTTGGTTCACAGATAAATGGACACAATACACGTTTGCCTGCAACGCAGGTGGTATGCCCTATAGAAGGGAAGTCTTCCGTTAAACACTGAACTCGCCACTTCGGAACTTAGGAGGTCATCAGCCTTGTGAGACGCTTGCAACTCTAAGCAGTTGCTCGACCTTGTTGAAACCGAGGAATATCCCATAGACACGTTGCGTAGATATCAGATCATGACTCAACACCCATGATAAACAGAATATGATAGAACGGGTTCAGTTTATTTACTATGCCAAGTTTAGGGATTGTCACGCGTTGACTCGGGATGAGCGAACGCGTAACGGTTTTCAGTTTATTATGCTGGGATTGCTCACACGTTGACTCAGAATGAGCGAACGCGTAAGCGTGAAATTTATTGCTAGATCTCTTTGCGATTTGAAAGGTGAGGAAGTTTCTTACGAAGCATATAATTCTAAAAGTGATTGGGAT
>JBFLZA010001492.1:0-1096 GCA_040756535.1 Cyanobacteriota bacterium | reverse complement strand
ATTGAACTTCTCGAAGAGTTTGGCATGGATACCCCCGATGGCTTTATCCAACCAAGCAAAGGTATCTTGACTAAAAGTACCGTCAATTACTACTTGAGAGCGTGGGGGTATGACAATGAACGCATGACTCGACAACCCCCATCAGTGCGTTTTCAGGCCGCTCACAGCAATGAATGTTGGCACTTTGACTTGAGTCCGTCAGATTTAAAGCATCTCAAGCAGCCCTTGTGGGTAAAACCAGGTAGCGGGAATCCCTTGCTTATGCTTTATAGCGTCGTCGATGACCGCAGTGGAGTCTGCTATCAGGAATACCACTGCGTTTATGGCGAAGATGTGGAAGCGGCATTGCGCTTCTTATTTAATGCAATGACAGCGAAAACAACAGAGGGATTTCTCTTCCAGGGTATCCCCGAAATGATTTATACAGACAATGGGCCAATTGCAAAAAGTCAGGTCTTTCAAAATGTTATGGACTGCCTGAGAATCAAGCTCGTCACGCATTTACCAAATGGTAAAGACGGTCGTCGAGTAACAGCTCGTTCCAAAGGTAAAGTAGAAAGACCGTTTCGGACAGTCAAAGAAGCTCACGAAACTTTGTATCACTTTCACGAACCAGAAAACGAGGTTGACGCGAACCTTTGGCTACGACAATATCTGTTGCTTTACAACAATAAACCCCACCGAGAATCTCGACATTCGCGTCTAGAAGATTGGTTGCGAAACTTACCTAAATCAGGCTTACGCTCAATGTGCAATTGGGAACGATTCTGTAATTTTGCACGCGTTCCACAACGTCGAAAGGTGGGAACGGACGCCAGAGTATCCGTTGAAGGCGTTGCTTATGAGGTGGAGCCAGACCTAGCCGGTGAAACCGTAGTGCTGTGGTGGGGTTTATTTGACAACGAGCTATACGTTGAATTTAGCGAGCGCCGCTATGGACCATTTTACCCCGTTGATGGACCTATCCCCTTACATCGCTATCGCAAACACAAGAAAACTCAAACCGAAGAACGGGCAGACCGAATTGCAGATTTAGCTAAAAAGCTAGGCTTGCCACGAACCGCCTTGGACAAAAATGCGGATTTGCAATTTCTGG
>JBFLZA010001491.1:0-1099 GCA_040756535.1 Cyanobacteriota bacterium | reverse complement strand
AACACCGGCCAGCGATGCGGCTATCCACCGTGATTGGCAGGAGATTCACTATCAGCGCGATCTGGAGCAGCGCCGCGAGGCCGCTTATGCCGCGCTCTCGCCTGAACAGCAACAACAAATGGCTCAAGCCAAATATGATTTATTACGTGATGGCCCTGCCTGGTCGAAATATAAACGGATGACTCAAGAGAACTTATTGAAGCAGCTTGTCTACTTGGTGCAAGTCGATCTAGTCCCTGAATAACTAATTGCGAGGTGATTTATGGCTAAACGAATCAAGAGACCGGCTCAAAGAGAGGTAAAGGTGGTGCGTCTTGAGCGTCGCGGTCGGACTTACCTGGTAGGAGTTGCCGAAGATGGTAGTTTTGTTTCCTGGAAAAAAGAATCACCAGCACCAGAACTGCCCAAGTTAAATCTCTCGGTGAGTGATGGAGTAGACCCGTCAGCTTGAGCCAGGCCGCTATAAGTGATAATCCGTTTAACTAATTCTATTAGCTGTGCGTATGATTTATTCTTAATATTGAGCCGTGCCACGACAAATAAGGTGAACTGTGATGAGTGAGAACAATACTAATCCAATGCCAGCCGATATGCTCAACCAGATCTTAGGTGAGCTGCGTCGTACTAATGCCCGCTTTGATCGGTTGGAGACACGCTTTGATGAGCTGGAATCTAAGGTTGAATCAATACAGCGCGGCACTCGTCCGATCTGGGAGCAGGTTCTACAGCGATTAGATAGTATTGAAAAAGATTTGGCCGAGTTTAAGAAACAGACCCACAAAGATTTCCAAGAGATAAAAAGATCTCTGCGTTACGCAGAAGGCGATATTGCCGATCACGATCTGAGACTTACAGCATTAGAAGAAAAGAACGAGCCGCAGCAGTAATGATAGCTAGCACGTCAATGGTATGGGTGCATAGCTAAAGAGCTTGGCACTAGCTTGGCGCGAGGTAGGGCAGGATACGCAAAAGCGATATCGCTTTTGCTGCGATCCCGATCTGGTGCGCCAGTCTCTGGGTTGCTTTGAAAATGATCTATGAGTACCGTACTCATAGGCGTTATAATGGCACTATGAGAAACGAGAATTTGAAGTCCATC
>JBFLZA010001490.1:0-1099 GCA_040756535.1 Cyanobacteriota bacterium | reverse complement strand
GCCTGTAATCGCCAAACTGGATAACAAAGTTATTGTAAATCTGCGTTTGGTAGACAGAGCTAAATTTGGTATATCTTCAGTTTTTGTAGACCTTAATTCATCCCAAGTGGGTGGTATCTGTGCTGGATTTTGGCAAATAATTGGTAGCCAAGTCGCACAGGGAAATTGATCCTCAAGCCCTTGCAACCTTTCCCGCGCTTGGCGTACCGCTTGATATAAAGACTCACCACCAGCAAAAGCTTCGAGAAAATACTTTAAGAACTCCTTGGCAACCTGGTCTGGGACAGGTTCACGCATGATGATCATCTGAGGGATTTGCAAATCAGCCAGTTCTCGCGCCAATCCCAATCCATCACAGGAGTTGAATATAGCTAGTTGCAAGCCGTTTTCAATGGCTTGCCTTAGAGCATACTTTAATTCGCCAATCGTGAGGCTATCAGTTTTATTCAGGTAAATTCGTCCGCTTTCTCCATTTTTGTTACTGGAACTGTGCCCAGCAAAAAAGAGAATATCCCAGTTTTTTCCCCAAAGATGGTCAGTCAACTCCTTCCTTTGTGGCTCTACCAGAAAGCTAACTTCTGCATTACTACACTGTTTCAGTAAAGCTTGATCAGCCTGGGTATCAATTCCCCGACTATTGCCTACAATTGCTAAAATGTTGACTAATGGATTTAAAGTACGTGGTTTGTGAATGCGATCATAGGATGGTGAAGAAAGGGCGATTTCAGCCTTGGGGTACCGTTCTAACAAATCCCACAAATGCCACGGTAATAGCTGCAATTGGCTATTTTCTGTTTGCAAAATCACCCGCACTTCTTCCGTGGAGGACAATCTTTCTAACCATTTTTCCCTCAAAGGGCGAAACTCCTCTGCTTGCAGCCAGGTATTAAAGCGTGCCCGCAAAATAAGGGAAGCGTTTTCGCAGTCTTGAACCATTGATACATTTGTTACCTGCATTTGGTCAGCATGGAGGCGATAACGATTGCCTATCTGCCGATAACTAGACTGCCAATGACTATAGTAAAGCGGCATTTCAGGGAATGAAGGTAGCTTCCCCGTGATTTCTGTTGCAGCACGCTCGTGTTCTTCACCAATTTGG
>JBFLZA010001489.1:0-1099 GCA_040756535.1 Cyanobacteriota bacterium | reverse complement strand
CCCCGTTTAGGTTACCAACCAAGACAGGATAAACATATTTGCTCTGAGCACCATGCAACTGCAACGCATCATTAAGAACCTGGCCGTATTCGTTATATCCCCAAGCCCATACGGGTCCATCGCCCCAGAAAGCGATATCCTGAAATCCTTTGAGAGCAACAGTGTGATAATCTCCGGCAGTGACTTCTATAAGACCCGCAATGTTATCCACCTGCACAGGGGTCAATCTACGAGTGATTGTTCCATCACCCAGTTGTCCCTGCTCGTTATCGCCCCAAGACCACGCTGTCCCGTCTTCTTTCAGAGCAATGCTATGCAAATATCCAGCGGTTATTGCGACTACGTTTGCAAGGTCGCTCACCTTCACAGGAATCAACCTACGGGTTGTTGTTCCATCACCCAGTTGTCCCTGATCATTATTACCCCAAGTCCATACTGTGCCATCCCTGTTGACAACAACGGTATGATTACCTCCCGCAGAAATTCTTAGCACATCGGCAAGGTTACGCACTTGGACAGGGATCAATCTACGAGTTGTTGTTCCATCACCCAGTTGCCCCAGTTCATTATTACCGCAAGCCAATAGCGAGCCATCTTTCTTGACAAAAACGGTGTGATTATCTCCTGCAGCGATTTCTACTATATCGGCAAGATTGCTTACCTGCACAGGAGTCAATCTGTCGGTTGTTGTTCCATCGCCCAGTTGTCCATGCTCATTATTGCCCCAAGTCCATACTGTGCCGTCTTCTTTTATAGCAACACCATGCGACCTCCCAGCGGTAATTCTAACCGCGCCTTGAAGATTGCTTACCTGCACAGGAGTCGATCTGCCGGTTGTTGTTCCATCACCCAGTTGCCCCCGTTGATTGTCGCCCCAAGCCCATACTGAGCCATCACCCTTGACAACAATGGTGAACTCACTTCCCGCTGCAATTTCTAATATGCTTTTTGATCTTTCCTCTGTAATCATCGTGCCCTCCTTCATTCTTTCAGTCTGAATCTATCAAATAATGTCCATAATAACACTTAGCATATCCGTTCAGCTAAGGTCTCAATGACATAGAATACTCATCCCACTTCTTCCATTTCAGTAAAAAAG
>JBFLZA010001488.1:0-1100 GCA_040756535.1 Cyanobacteriota bacterium | reverse complement strand
ACTGCGTCAACGGGATTGGATTCCTACCGTTGGTGGTCGCTCCATGGTGCCGATTATGCAGAGTATTGACAAAACAGTCCAACAGGTGATTAAAGAATACAAGACCTCTAAGATTAACCTGATTGGTCACTCGGCAGGGGGCTGGATTGCTCGAATCTATCTAGGAGAGAAACCCTACAACATCCACAACGATGTTACTGAAACAGCGGGTTTATGGCAGGCTTACCCATCCGTCGCGACTTTGGTAACGTTGGGGACTCCCCATATTAGCCAGGAGCGCTGGACAAAACGCAATCTAGATTTTGTGAAAATGAATTATCCGGGTGCCTTTTACCCCGACGTTAAGTATGTTTGTGTGGCGGGTAAGGCAATCTACGGAGAACGACGACCGGGAAAATGGCTAGCTTACAACAGCTATAAACAGACTTGTGGCTTGGGCAACTGCTGGGGAGATGGCATTACACCTATTGAGGCGGCTCATTTAGAGGGAGCGATTAATTTGACCCTTGAAGATGTCCTCCATTCTCCTAGACGGGTTGGAATTTGGTATGGTTCACCATCTGTCATGCAGGCGTGGGTACCGTATTTAGCCTGAACCCATGTTTGAAAAAATCAGCAGTACGGAAAAGCGAAGCGATCGCTAACCAGAAGCGGGGGGTTGTAACACTTCCGTTTTTGGCGGCACGATCTTCTCTAACGGTGTTTCTGAAATAGTGGCGGCTATAGGCACTTCCTCAACTTCTGGCAGCTTCTCTAAGGCCAGACGAGACGAAGAATTGGCACCTGACAGGCGCTTCAACAGTTTGGGTCTGGGGTCATGAAGCAGGTAAATGATTTGATCTCCGGGTTGCCAAGTTTCACTCGCTGGCACAATTTGAAACTTTGATTCCCGTTCCACTAGTAAAGGCAAAAGTTCTCCAGAACGAATTAAGGCTTGTAAATGTGCCCGCTGAAAGGCAAATTCGGATGCTCTTAGCACTGTTGTGCCTAGCTTGACTTGTCCATCATTGAGGTACTGGTTCCAAGATTTGATGGAAAGTTGTGGGACGAAAGCTTGATTGACTTTAGTGTTAGTTTTAGTGGCAGTAGTATTGCTCTGA
>JBFLZA010001487.1:0-1101 GCA_040756535.1 Cyanobacteriota bacterium | reverse complement strand
TTAAATGGTGAGTAAATGTGGATGATATCGCGCTTTTTTATTGGTGCTAGATGGTTAAGTGATCGCGTACCATCCAATTAGACAAATTTACCTTGACTGCACCAGCAACGGTGTTATCCCATACAGGAGAAGTAATTCAGCGGATTGATTTAGGTATTTCAACTGATGGATGAATGTAGAACCCCCTGATAGTTTGAGGTGATCCCAGCAAATCAAACTTATCAGGTGGATTCATGTCTGATAAAGCCTCAAACGGAAGCTTGATTCCTTTTAGTGTCTCACCTCAAGGCAAGTGCGAACCAAGTACAGATGTATTGGGATTATCCGACATCTCCCCAAAAGGCAACGCTTGGGAAAAGCACCGAGCCAATGCAGATATAATTTCCAATCACTACGCTGGCGCTAGAAATGGTAGCTTCAATCGCTATGCTTATCGGGTGAGTACCTGTTCCGAGTGGCTGGAGTTTCGATTAGTGCCACCAGCGGAAGGTTCTCTCAAGTTTAAGCTATCAAATACTCGATTTTGTCGGGTTCGTCACTGTCCGGTTTGTCAGTGGCGGCGAAGTCTCATGTGGAAGGCGAAGGCTTACAAAATTCTCCCGAAAGTTGTCTCCGATTACCCCAAATACCGCTGGCTTTTTATTACTCTGACTGTAAAAAACTGTCAGATTGAGGATTTACGGACAAACTTGGATGGGATGAACAAGGCTTTTAAGCGATTGACTGAATTGAAGGCATGGCCTGCAAAAGGTTGGATAAAGTCTGTAGAGGTTACTATGGGTCGGGATAAGGTATCTGCTCACCCACATCTACATATTTTGACGCTGGTGCAGCCTTCATACTTCAGTCATGGCTATCTGTCGCAGGCTAAGTGGGTAGAACTTTGGCAGCAGTGCTTGCGGATAGATTATAAGCCAGTTATCGATGTCAGAGCGATCGCTAAGCATCACGATCCTACGCTGCTAATCCCTGAAATCCTCAAGTATCAGGTGAAAGAGTCAGACTTGGTAGCAAATCGGGAATGGTTTCTAGAGTTGACCCGCCAGTTGCATAAAACGAGAGCTGTTGCTCCTGGGGGTTTACTGAAGCAGTATATGCGGG
>JBFLZA010001486.1:0-1101 GCA_040756535.1 Cyanobacteriota bacterium | reverse complement strand
AAGACGACTTAGAAGCCCTGGTTGATGGATGCGACTTGCTCATCATTCCCACCACTCCAGATATTCTTAGCATTGATGCGACTTTAGAGACAGTTGAGTTACTCAATTCACTCAACTGCGATCACTATCGAATTTTGCTCACAATTATTCCGCCTTCCCGTAAAACTGGAGAACAGGCGCGAGAAGCCTTAATCGATTTCCCTTTATTTCAACAATCGATTCGACAGTATGCCGCTTATCAAAAAGCAGCACTGGAAGGAGTAATCGTTCATCAGGTGAAGGATCGGAATGCTCGAATAGCCTGGAGAGATTTTAAAGCCTTGGGTAAGGAGTTACTGCTGTGAGTAAAGACAATCCGTTTCGCAAGGCGATCGCCAATCACAAACAGTCAGAACCTGAACCTGCCCCACTTCCAACTCAAGCCCCTACTTCACCTGAACCGAAGAAGCGAGGTAGACCGGCAACTGGAAAGCGATCGGATGATGCATGGATTGGCAGAACTTTCTATATTCAGCGGGAAACTGACTTAGATGCAGAAGTTGAACTGCTCAATCTCAAAAGGCAAGGGATTGAGCTAGACAAATCTGAGCTAGTCGATAAACTTCTTTCTGCCTGGGTTCAGTGGCGCAAAGGTGAAAACATAGATTCTCTCCTTCCGGGTATTTCACCAATTCAAAAATCCAAAAATAAGTAACATTGATTGAATCGAACAGCCTCCTAGCTGAGTCAGTTGTCCCAGCAAAAGACTTCCTTAAGTGGGACAATTAATTAGGCTCTTTTCCGACGATGGAAAGAGCATTCTAGTCGCTGATTTTTTAGGGGTTTAGATGGGACAGCCACAACCGTATCGGGTCGCCATTTATTGTCGCGTTTCCACGGATGAGCAAAGTTGCGATCGCCAGGAAAGAGACTTGGTTAGTTACGCACAACTATCCGGTTTTGAAGTTGTGGCAGTTTTCAAGGAAACAGCATCAGGGGCGAAATCCGACCGACCAGAACGAAAGAAAGTTATGGCGCTGGCTCAGGCACGCAAGATTGATGCCATCATCGTTTCTGAATTAAGCCGATGGGGTCGTTCGACTCCCGACATTCTCGCCACCC
>JBFLZA010001485.1:0-1104 GCA_040756535.1 Cyanobacteriota bacterium | reverse complement strand
CATTTATGACCTTGTTGAACAGCAGAATGTTTATGCAAATCATCAACTTACTGGAATACTAGGTTATACGCCTGAAGAAATTCAAGAAATGGGACAGGCGTTATTTTTTAACTTAATGCATCCTGAGGATTTAGCTATACTGCCGGCACACCAGCAAAAAATGATCGCCATGCAGGATGGTGAGGTCATGGAGTTAGAGTATCGCATGAAGCATCGCTCTGGGGAATGGCGCTGGCTTCGCGGTCGGGAGTTAGTGTTTACCAGAACAGATGAGGGTGTGCCTAAACAGATTCTTGGAACCGCTCAAGATATCACAGAATACAAATGGGCGGAGGAGGTAGTACGCCAGCAAAATGAACGAGAGCGTCTGATCAGAGTGATCGCTCAGCACATTCGTCAGTCTCTTAATCTTCAGGAAATTCTCAATACAACAGTGAGAGAAGTTCGGCAGTTTCTTCAGACTGATCGGGTGATCTTTTTTCGCTGGCAATCACCTGATAAGGGAGTGGTAATAGTCGAGTCTGTCGGATCTAATTGGACGCCGCTATTAGGAAAAGAAATTTATGATGCCTGTTTTGCAAAAACTTATACCCAACTTTATCAACAGGGTCGCATCCGAGCGATTGAAGATATCTATACGGCTGATTTATCTCAATGTTATATCGATTTATTGAAGCCGTTTGAGGTGATTGCTGATTTAACGGTTCCAATTTTACAAGGAGTTAAGAGCCAAGAAGAATTGGAAAAAGGTTTAAATGGAGAGTGGATTCATGAAGGCATTCAAGAGCGGGAAGAGGTTAATTTATCCCCCCATCATCGCATCACTGCATCACCTGATTTATGGGGTTTATTAATTGCTCATCACTGTAGCAGTTCTCGACAGTGGCAGCCTTTAGAAATTGATTTACTTAAGCAATTAGCGACTCAGATTGCGATTGCTATTCAACAAGCCGAACTTTATGAACAATTGCAAGCTGCGAATGAAGAGTTGCAACGCTTAGCAACTTCAGATGGGTTGACTCAGCTTGCTAACCGCCGCCGGTTTGATGAATACTTAGAGTTTGAATGGCGGCAACTGGCACGCAAACAAGAGCCACTGTCTTT
>JBFLZA010001484.1:0-1106 GCA_040756535.1 Cyanobacteriota bacterium | reverse complement strand
GCATCTGCGCCCTGAGTGCGGCTCGCTTACTGGGAGAAATTGCGCTGAGAATTCGGCGATCGCTGGATCTCGATCAAATTCTCAATAACACCGTTCGGGAAGTTCGGCAATTTCTGCAAGCCGACCGGGTTTTCATCGGTCACTTGGATGTCAATTCTCAAGGCAAAGTTGTAGCGGAATCGGTGGCACCGGATTGTCGCTCAATTCTCGGATGGGTGACAAGTGACCGTTATCTTAAAGAACTTAAGTCCTTCTTTAAACAAGGTCAGGTTCAGGCAATTGATGATACAGAGAAAGTCGTTAAATCTCGCTTTCATACTGCGTATTACGCCCAATATCAAATTAAAGCCAGTTTATGCGTTCCTATTCTGGTAGGAAACGAGTTTTTTGGAATGTTGATCGCCAATCAATGCAGCAGATCGCGTCATTGGCAGCAGTTTGAAATTGACTTGCTCTGTTCGCTAGCAACCCAAGTCGCGATCGCTATCCAACAAGCACAACTTTACGAACAAGTATCCACTCTGAATACCTGTCTAGAGCGCACTGTCGAGGAGCGCACTGCCCAGTTACAGCAGGCAGTAGCGGAACTCCAAGAAATGAACCAACTCAAGGACGTTGTTTTGCATACAGTTTCCCACGAACTCCGGACTTCGGTAATTGGAACTGTGATGGTGCTAAAAAATTTGCTCAATCAGCCAGCGGAAAAAATTACGCTTTCTCGTTCAATTGTCGAGCGCATGATTCAGGGGAACGATCGGCAATTGGGAATGATTAATTCCTTATTAGAAACTCATTCTAGCGAGGAAGAGGGCATTATCCTCCATCGCGAGCCTGTTCAAATAAAGACCCTGTTTGCAAAGATTCTCCAAGAATTAGAGCCAATGCTGTCGCAAAATCAAGCGACACTGACGAATCTCGTTTCCGCTGATTTACCCTTGGTCATGGTCGATCCGGCTCAGTTACAGCGAGTTTTAGAAAACTTATTCAACCATATTTTGAAGCATAATCCCCCTAAACTGAGCCTACATCTGAGCGCCACCGTTGAGACTCAAAAACTGCGCTGTACGCTTCAGGATAACGGTATTGGGATGAGCCAACAAGAGTGC
>JBFLZA010001483.1:0-1107 GCA_040756535.1 Cyanobacteriota bacterium | reverse complement strand
AGCGCAGTGGCGCTCCTCCTACTTACAGTGTCGAGCAGCAGTGTCGACTCTACGAGTTAGCTTGTCAACCACCAGCCGACTCGGGCTACCCGCTCTCGCACTGGGACAGTAAGACTTTAAGGATGGAGTTAATCAAACGAGGCATTGTCAAGGACATTTCAGTCAGTACAGTGGCTCGCTTTTTAAAAAAGAGGGCGACTTGAAACCCCATCAAAGCCGGTACTGGCTGCATGCTCAGTACGAGGATGAGGCCGAGTTTTTAGAGCAGACGCAAGTGATCTGCCAGCTTTATGAGCAGGCTCAGGCTTTAGAGCAACAAGGCGTGCATCTGGTGAGCAGTGATGAAAAAACCGGCATTCAAGCCTTAGAGCGGCTCTATGGAGCCACCAAGCCTATGCAAAAGGGAAGCGTGGAAAAACACGAATTTGAATACAAGCGCCACGGCACTTTGTGTCTTCTGGTCAACTGGCTGGTAGCCCAGGGAAAAGTAGTGGCCCCTACCGTTTCTGCTACCCGTAACGAAAAAGATTACGCTACCCATATTGAAAACACCATTGCCAGTGATGCTTCGGCCGGCTGGATATTCATTCACGATCAACTCAATACCCACTACTCAGAATCTTTAGTGCGATTAGTAGCCAAACATTGTCAGATACAAGCAGACTTGGGCGTGAAAGGCAAATCAGGCATTCTCCATAACACGGCTTCCCGCAAGCAGTTTCTCCAAGACCCGGCTCACCGAATCCGATTTGTCTTTACCCCTAAGCACTGCTCGTGGATCAACCAAGTCGAACTTTGGTTCTCCATTCTACAGCGAAAACTGCTCACAAGAGCCTCTTTTGCTTCACTGGATGAACTTAAAGAAAAACTTCTTGCCTTCATTGACTTTTTCAATCAACACTTAGCCAAACCTTTTCAGTGGCAGTACAAAGGCAAAATCCTTAAAATATGACTAGTTCTAAACTTGTAATTTGATGTACTAGCCTAATTGTTCACTCGGATCGCGGTGGTCAGTACGTAGGAAATGAATTCAGGAAGTTGCTCAACCAATACGACTGTGAGCAAAGCATGTCCCGGGCCGATGATCCTTATGATAATGCTTTTGCC
>JBFLZA010001482.1:0-1108 GCA_040756535.1 Cyanobacteriota bacterium | reverse complement strand
CTATAGATCACCCGGATGGGAGGCTGAGGCTCACCCTCCTGGGCTATAGCTTAGACTTGTTGCTTTATAAGGTAGATTAATCTTGCCCCTGATCAGGAAGTAGAGTGTGCTCAACATCAATCGTGCGTTGAAGAATGACCGGCTACTAAGAGCATTGACTGGGCTGAATCGCAAAGCATTTGACCTGTTATGCGAGGTCTTCAGCACAGTCTATCAGGAGCAACTTGAGCGTACCCCTCAACCCAGGAAACGAGCCAGAGGTGGGGGGAGAAAAGCTCGATTGGAGAGCACCGAGTCCAAACTCTTCTTCATCTTGTTTTATTTCAAATGCTACCCGACGTTCGATGTTTTAGGGTTCTTCTTTGACCTAGAGCGAGGTCGCAGCAATCGGTGGATGCATCGATTGCAAGGAGTACTAGAAACCGCTTTAGGCAAGAAGATGATGTTGCCGGAACGCAGGATTGAGAGCATCGAGCAGTTCTTGGAGCGCTTTCCAGAGGTAAAGGAGGTGATCTTCGATGGGACAGAACGTCCTGTGCAACGCCCCAAAGATGCCAAGCAGCAGAAGGAGCATTACTCTGGAAAAAAGCGACGGCATACCCGCAAGCACATCACCGGAAGCACCCGGAAGAAGCGAGTCATCGTGTTGACTCACGCTAGAGCGGGAACAGTCCACGATAAGCGGCAACTGGATGAAGCAGCGCTGGTAGAGCATATTCCAGATGAGGTGGCGCTCCTAGGAGATCTAGGGTTTCAGGGACTGCAAAATGAGTTTGTCAACGTTCATCTGCCGCACAAAAAGCCAAGAGGCAAAGCGTTGAGTGAGCAGCAAAAACAGGAGAACCAAGAATTCAGTCGTCAGCGGGTGGTGTGCGAACATGCTCATGCCGGGATGAAACGATACCGTGCGGTAGCGGAGATTTATCGCAATCGTGTGGCTGAGTTTGATGACCACTTGATGTTGACGGCGGCAGGGTTATGGAACTTCTATTTAGAAGTTGCTTAAGTTGGATAGGAAAGAGAAAAGTCGTCTACGTCTTACTTTCTAGTAGCTCTTATTTAGCAACAAGTCTCTTATTTAGCAACAAGTCTAATGTAATGAGCCACT
>JBFLZA010001481.1:0-1110 GCA_040756535.1 Cyanobacteriota bacterium | reverse complement strand
TCCGTCCCCAAGAGAAGTTAGTGTACCACTTCTCAAATTCCAGCAGCATTGACTCAGCAAAACAAGCAAACAGTTGCCGTGCCGGAATATCCATATTGACGATGTTCATAATTTTCCAGTCAATATCGAGGGAATGCTCCACAATGCCACCATTGAGGACATAGATACCGGGGTGCTGAAGTTTCGTCCCTAGATTTTTCGGGTAGCCTCCATCAATTAGCAAACAAGGCTGCTTTAAGACCGTGGGGTCAATCTCAACGCCTTTGGGCATACTGGCAACCCAGACTACGATATCAGCCAGGGGAAGAGCTTCTTCTAAGCCCATAATCTTACCGCGACCCAGTTCCGCTTGCAAATTTTGCAGTCGCTCTTGGTTGCGGGCAACTAGTAGCAACTCAGCAACATCAGTACGGGCATCCAGCCAGCGACAAACGGCACTACCGATGTCTCCGGTTGCTCCACAAACAGCCACCGTTGCTTTCGATAGCTCAATTCCAAGTGCTTGTGAAGCTTGTTCTACCTGACGACAAAGAATATATGCCGTGTGAGTATTGCCCGTTGTAAATTGCTCAAACTCCAAACTTACGTTTCGCACCTGCCGCATTTGCTGTAGGTTGAAGTTTTCAAAAACGATTGAAGAGAAACCTCCTAACGCCGTAATATTGATGCCATGCTTTTGAGCATGAGCCATTGCATTGAGGATTTTCCGCATTGCTGTTTTAATGCGGCGGTTGGCAAGCATTTCTGGGAGAAAGCAGGATTCAACATACCGACCTTCAATTTTTTGTCCAGTAATGCTCGTAACTTTGATTGTGTCTACAATTTGTGGGGGAGCGCTGCACCAAAAATCTAATCCTTGATCAGCATATTCGGGATAGCCTAATTCTTTAGCGACCGCTTGGGCGTGTTCCAGACTGGTAAGGTGACCGATGAGACCAAACATGTATTACTCTAGGTAAACCTGTTAAGCAGGCGGAAGTGGGATTAAAAGAAAGAAAAAGTTAAGACTCTTAAAGATATTACAAAAAATTACCGCTCTTGGAGAGCGGCTAATCTAAAAAAGCAACGATTCCTTTGTAAAGAGTGTATGTAGAAGCTGACTGAAAAACT
>JBFLZA010001480.1:0-1111 GCA_040756535.1 Cyanobacteriota bacterium | reverse complement strand
CGCTACAGTTTAAAGGTGAAAATATAACAGTAGAGCCAGTGAGCGATCGCGCCTTTGAGAATGTAGATATAGTACTAGCTAGTGCAGGTGGTTCCACATCCAAAACTTGGGCAGCAGTTGCCGTGGAAAAGGGCGCAGTGGTAATTGACAACTCTAGTGCCTTTCGGATGAACCCGGAAGTCCCGTTAGTAGTGCCAGAGGTGAATCCCCAAGCCGCAGCTAATCACCAAGGTATTATTGCAAACCCAAACTGTACAACAATTTTAATGACTGTGGCAGTATGGCCATTGCATAAAGTTAAACCAGTACAACGCATTGTAGCTTCAACCTACCAATCTGCTAGTGGTGCTGGTGCTAGAGCAATGGCAGAAGTCAAGACCCAAACAAGCGCTATACTACAAGGACAGCCACCAGTTGCAGAGGTATTGCCTTACCCTCTGGCATTTAATTTATTCCCACATAACTCACCATTAAACGATTTGGGTTATTGTGAGGAAGAAATGAAAATGGTCAACGAAACCCGAAAAATATTTGGCACGCAGCAAATCAGAATCACTGCAACCTGTATACGGGTTCCCGTACTCCGCGCTCATTCAGAAGCCATTAATTTAGAATTTGAGACTCCCTTTAGTGCAGAGGAAGCCAGAAAAATTTTAAACTCCTCCCCTGGGGTGAAATTGGTAGAAGATTGGAAAACTAATCATTTTCCAATGCCAATTGAAGCAACTGGTAGAGATGAAGTTTTAGTGGGAAGAATCCGTCAAGATATTTCTCATCCCTGTAGCTTGGAATTATGGTTATGCGGTGACCAAATCCGTAAAGGTGCAGCATTGAATGCAATACAAATTGCCGAGTTGCTAGTAGAACAAAATCTGCTCAAATCTGCTAAGGCTTACGTTTCAAGCTAGTTATTAGTAAAAATAAACAACTAATGAAAAAGACCAAATTTGCAAATCACTGTTGAAAGCAATTTGCAGATAGGTTATTACAGTAGAAAACCACCAAGATACAAAAACCTGGGTACTCAGGAGTGAAAACAGGGTGGGAGATTTTGGCAATGTTTTAACCGCTATGATTACGCCGTTTAAAGCAGATGGTAGTGTCAATTATG
>JBFLZA010001479.1:0-1111 GCA_040756535.1 Cyanobacteriota bacterium | reverse complement strand
CATTGTTGCCCTGAATATCCAAAGGAGACTGGAAGGGATTGGGTATAGTATTGTCGCCAGTGTTTCTTCGGGAGAAGAAGCGATCGCAGCAGCAGGAGAAATGAATCCTGACCTCGTTTTAATGGATATTAAACTAGAAGGAAGCGTTGATGGCATTGAAGCAGCCGCTCAAATTCGTTGGCGTTTCCAAATCCCGATTGTATATCTCACTGCTTACACAAACGAAGAAACTCTAAATCGAGCCAAACTCACCGAGCCTTACGGTTACATTCTCAAACCTTTTGAAGCAAGAGATTTAGCAACAACCATTGAAGTTGCTCTCTACAAGCATCAAATGGAGCAGGAATTGCGGGAAAGAGAGCAGTGGTTAGCAACGACACTCAAAAGTATTGGGGATGCAGTGATTACAACTGATGCTCAAGGGTTAGTCACCTTTATGAATCCCGTTGCTGAAGCACTTACCCGTTGGAGTTTAAACGAAGTAATTGGAAATGATTTGAACCACGTTTTCAGAACGATTAACGAAAAAACACGCGCAGTTGTTAAAAACCCGGTAAGGATAGCCCTGCAAGAGGGAACAATTGTAGGGTTAGAAAACCATACTCTCCTGATTACCAAAGATGGGACTGAAATTCCCATTAATGATAGTGCCGCACCGATTAAAAACGAGCGTGGGAAAATTTTAGGAGCTGTTCTCGTCTTTCATGACAATATTGAGCAACAGCAATCAGAAGCACTCCTGCAACAAGAAAATGAGCGATTGAAATTGGAAGTTGCCAAGCTGACAGACCAACTTAGGCAAACGAAGGAACAATTGAAGCAGACAAAGGTGCAATTACAGGCAGAAATTACTCAACGTCAACGCTTAGAAGGAGAAAGAGAATTGACGCTCGAAGAAGAGTAAGTCCTAATACCCAATCTGCCTTATAAACCCCCTGAAATTTTTCAGCCTTTTTTCTTCAGGACTTACGCATAGACCTGGCATAGAGGAGGGCAGGAATACCGAAGCCCCTACAGATAGTGGTTCAACGGTAAATTTGCGTAAGTCCTGTTCTTTTTATCGGGAGCTACCCTGCTTTGTATTCATCTACCAAGATAGCTTCCAGAGTGG
>JBFLZA010001478.1:0-1113 GCA_040756535.1 Cyanobacteriota bacterium | reverse complement strand
ACCATTCTGTTTTCGAAATCATGCAAGACGATCATCATGATCATATCGTTTGTCAAAACTGCAACAAAGTGGTTGAGTTTAGCAACGAAGTGATTGAGCATGAGCAGCACGAAGTTGCTGAAAAGCATGGCTTTACTTTAACAGGTCACTCCCTAAACCTATACGGTTACTGTGATGCTGCAGAGTGCCAAGAAGCACTTCGTAAAAAGTAATCACTTAGATCTAAAAAAAGGGCTTCATGAGAAGCCCTTTTTTATTGTTTAAAGGAATACTTAAGCTTGTCCGTCAAACGTGATGTTTGCACTGGCATGCAATAGACGATCACCGCCTTCTTCGGACAACTTGATTTGTAAACGTAAGTCGTTTGGAGAGTCGGCGTGTTTCAGCGCATCTTTATAGGTAATCTGCTTAGCTTTGTACAAATCGAATAAGGCTTGATCAAAGGTTTGCATACCGAGTTCACGAGAACGCTTCATCAGGTCTTTAATTTCGTGGATTTCACCTTTACGGATCAAATCGGAAATTAACGGTGAGTTAATCAAAATCTCAATTGCAGCGCGACGTGAATTACCGTCAGGTGTTGGAATTAACTGCTGAGCAACCATCGCTTTAAGGTTTAAAGACAAGTCCATAAACAATTGGCTATGACGGTCTGCTTCAAAGAAGTGAATAATACGGTCGATGGCTTGGTTGGCGTTGTTGGCGTGCAGCGTTGCAAATACCAAGTGACCTGTTTCAGCAAAGGCAATCGCATAATCCATGGTTTCACGGGAACGAATCTCACCAATCAGGATCACATCGGGTGCTTGACGTAAGGTGTTTTTCAGCGCGATTTCAAAAGAGTCCGTATCAATGCCCACTTCACGCTGGGTAATGATACAGCCTGCATGCTCATGAATAAATTCAATTGGGTCTTCAATGGTAATGATATGACCTTTTGAGTTTTGGTTACGGTAACCAATGATCGAAGCCAAAGAGGTCGATTTACCCGTACCTGTTGCACCCACAAAGATGATGATGCCACGTTTGGTCATGGCTAACTCTTTGAGTACAGGCGGAAGTTTTAACTCATCCATTGTTGGAATTTGCGTCTCAATCCGACGTAAAACCATA
>JBFLZA010001477.1:0-1116 GCA_040756535.1 Cyanobacteriota bacterium | reverse complement strand
ATAGTTGCAGAGATCAATCGCTGTTCTTACTAAGTCGGGAATGCTTTCGCCAATCATTTGAGCAAAAATGGGGCGGCCCGTGTCGTTAGAGGTGATTGCTGCCAGAATGCTACGATTGAGCCGTGAGGTATCATTGACGCGGAAGTACTCGGTGAAAAAGTAGTCAGGACTGCCGTAATGGGCAATGACCTTCATAAACCAGTGGTTTGTCACATCCTGCATGGGTGCAAGAGCGGTGAGAGGTAGGTCGGGATGGAGCGATGGGGGGAGCGATACCTGGGACATAGAGATTCCAGCGTTCGACAAAGCATCACTGTATCAAACAATGGTTACCTCTGTTCCAGCCTTTTTTCCACCAAACCAGAGGTGTGTGCAGTTGAAGTGAAACAGGCATGGAAGGGGAAAAATACTCACTCACTCAAGAGATCCAGTTGTTATTTAACGAGGGTCTCTCAGATAAATTTTACCGCTGTCGTGCCTATCTTCGATTTGTCCGGATGTTGCATGATATTGGCTGAGTAATGGAAATGGTAGATGCACCCTGATTTTTCCCCTTTGCGCCATCGAGCGCTAGGGGGTCTTTTTATGGAGTACCAGTTGTGTTGAGCAAACTCAACAAACTTATAAACGAGACAATCAGGGTTATAGGGGCTTACGCGGTCATTTTGTACAATGCTCTCTAGGTCTGGCTTCTAGGCGATTCGTAGGTTTGGGTTCCATTGCTCTTCGGAGCGGACGAGTACTTATATTTAGAAATTACGAGATGACAAGTTAAGGCGCTTTAGCGTTAGCGGTCTTGGTAGAGTGTTCTTTCAGAGGAAAACATTTCGATAAAGAACTTTTTTCCTTCATGTTTTCTGGAAGCGAGAACTTTCCTGGGACGGACAAGGAACTGATTCATCCGTCCAGTTTGTGGATTGTCCACTCCTACTTGGGAGGATTGTTTCCTTCTACTACCCCTCTAAAAATCGCTCAAGTCTATTCACAGCCGCACAAACAGAGCATCCTCCACTCCCAATCAACCTCGTGAGACGATAGCCTGACAACAACCATATTGGGGAGCCGGCACTTGCAGAACACAAAGCCAAAAAGAAGCGCTTTACAGTCGAAATGTAG
>JBFLZA010001476.1:0-1117 GCA_040756535.1 Cyanobacteriota bacterium | reverse complement strand
ACGCTTGCCACGCCTCAATCTGTTGCGGTAATTGCTTGATGCGCTTGCTCATCCACCGTCAATCCTTAGGGTGAATTGCCGGTGATGAAGTTATGAAATTTTCACAGGTTAGGAGCGGACATCGGTAATTTATCACCAAAATCGCTTCAAGCAGGAGTTGCCTCGGTCTGGGAAATTTTCACCAGTCACAGAAGTGCCGGCAAATAGGCAAGAGATTTATCTAGGCTAGGACATCCGCATTGAGTTTAGGGAATTGCATGGGAAAATTTGACCACTTCAGCCCACAGGGCGATGCTTAGTAATTATTACCCAGCCTATACAATCACGAGAGCCTGAAGCCGGCATCGGCATCGGCGAGACAATCCCAACTCAAAGCCCGATGTACCAGTGAGGAGTGTTAAAGTATGTCATCAACTTCAGATTTTGTTAGATATTGCCCTTTCCCTTTCGTTTATTAGCTCCAACTCAACCTCTAATAAGGTCTTAGATTCCATGTCAAACAAATCCTTCAGCACTGCCTTAACATCAGTAAACTTGAAATATTCCGTTAGTTTGCCGATGCGATAATTAAAAGCTTTGTAACGGTGTTTGAAGTAAAGCTCAACATTCCCGCGATGCTGCCATAGTCCGAGTAAATTAACAACGACATCAGAGTAATGCGCTTTCAAATCTCATTGCACTTCTGCAATGCGCTCCTCAATCTGCCGAGTGGTTATGCCAATTTCATAAAACGTTTTACTCTCAGTTTTAACCTCAAGAAAGTAGAGAGAATTTAACAAAATTCGTTTCAACTGTGCGCGATAAATCCGTAAGTCAGCCACTCTTTCATCTACACAAGATAACGACGCAGCTTGAGCCATCTCTACAGAACGTTCCAACTTTGCCAATTCTGCCAGTAGCAACGGTTCTTGCACTTGGTTGAATAGTGCTAAAGATAGAGCGCCCACCGGGATTTGACCAAGGTGGGTGAATTGATAAGTACAATGACTCTCAGCTTGCAACAATCCATTCAGCACCCATCGGAAGTTTATCAAGTCCTTGGGAATTGGATAATTGAGAGCGCTGTACTGTTTCATAAGACTTTTAGCTGCTCCAACTCCTTACCCTTGAGTTGAAT
>JBFLZA010001475.1:0-1123 GCA_040756535.1 Cyanobacteriota bacterium | reverse complement strand
ATAAATAGTGAAAGCTATCTCTCACCTGGAGCTTATGTTATGAGGTTACAACAGTATGAAAGGATGGCTATTGATAGCTATAACTACCCTTCTAGTTCATCTGGTAGTTCATGGAGAACCCTTTTCTCGTAAAGTGACATCCTTCTCTCACTTGCCCCAAATTTTAGGAGCAAGCGAACCAGTATCGGCAGGTAGAGAGGCAGCAATTCAAGATAGAACTGACAACAGACGAGAGTTAGAGGTAGTTGAGCAAGTTAATTCATTCCACTCAATGCCGCGTAGCCAAGCAGCCGCAGCTTTGCTAGATGAAGCAAACCGCGAACTTAACGTTATGACAACAACTACTTATTCACATAAAACTAAAGTTGATGAAGCAATTGGTCAATTTCGCTATGACTGTTCAGGCTTCCTGAAATACGCACTCACCCACAGTGTCCCGGAAGCGCTCCATTCTCTCCAAGAGGCAAGTGTTCGTCGCCCCCTCGCTAAGCATTTCGTTAGATTTATCACATCCTTACCACCAGGAGAGGTAGAAGGTCACTGGAAACCGCTTGAACAAGTTACTGATCTTGCACCTGGAGATATTATCGCATGGCTCAAGCCTGCCGATATAGAGTCCGATAATACAGGACACGTGATGATCGTTGGGGGTACTATTCGACAGCATCCCACCCGCTCTAATGAAATTATTGTCCCTATTATTGATTCAACTGGTATTCCCCACGGGCGAAGTGACTCTCGCTATCAAACAGACGCAACTGGCCTTGGAACTGGGAATATTATCCTAGTTGCAGATGAAGCTGGTCAAGCCATTGGTTACCGTTGGTCTAATTCTCATAACTCTCGTAAGCGTATAACCACAGTAGCTTTGGCTCGTTTGGAATAGCTGTAGTGGCTTGCTTTCCAAGAAGGCTTGGGCTTGCAAACAAGGAAATCAGACTCGAATTAAACTGTAAATAGCTTACTTTTCAGTGCTTGGACTCGGATTCAACGGAAGTTCCCCCCTGCCAAAAGCGCAAAACTGTTGCCTCAAGCGACTTTGAGCCTGTTTTCAGTCGCTCCTTACTGGGTACAATCGATGAAACTTTGATGTAGCGAGGGCTTCAGTCGATTTTTTGTCTGT
>JBFLZA010001474.1:0-1124 GCA_040756535.1 Cyanobacteriota bacterium | reverse complement strand
AAGAAAAATTGGCTGAGTGCAAATCCGCCGACACATGACACTCAGACTAGATCGGCTTGGCTAGCCTTGAGCGTTTCCTGAGTGATTCCAGCTTTATTGAATTTATTAAATCTTAAGAACTCGCTACATTTTACCCAACTCCCCCTCTCAACTAGCATAGTCTTACTATGAACCGTAGTTCAGGAGAGGAAATCATAAAACTCACATTTAGGAAGATAAAAGCAAAGGATAAAAAGCTCAGCGTTAAAATATTATAAAAATGCAGGAAGTTTACCCTCACCCACCAGATAATGACTAAGTAAAGCTAAAGAGTGTGTCTCAGCATTTGTTAAACGCTCTTTATGTAGATACTGGCATTAAGAGCGACATTCAGCAAATGGTTATCGCAACAAAAGTTGACTCAGTCACTCGTAGCTCAATTGCTGCTTTGATTCGTCGGTATCAAAGGCATATTTCCCCAAAAAAGGGATCTTCCTGTGCGTATCGGGTACTACATGGAAAAGAGTCTTGCTGGGAATTTATCAAACGTACTATTTTGGAGCAGGGTTTAATTGAGGCGATTCCTGCTGCTCGACACCGGCTACAAGCTTGCAAAGCTGCGAATCAAGTTCTGAGATCCACGATTGAAACGCCAGATCCAAACAAGGAAGCACAACGCCGGCATCGCGGCAGGAATTGCGACACTTTAGCAAACAGTAGTTGTTCGGAGTGTATAGAGGGTAGCTGTTTAGTGATTGACTGCGGCTTAGGAGATTGGGAGGGATGCACCGGCTGCCATTCTGACCTTGACTGTGGAATACTCGATTGTAGTGGTCTAGATTGTAATTGCTTAGACTGTGGCAGTTGTGGTGGATAATCTTTTGATCGAAGTATTTAACGTTTCAGCACCGGCTCTTTAATGCAGCAAATCTCACAATCCATTGATCAAGACTTGGTGCTGATTGGCGGCGGTCACAGTCATGCGATTGTACTGCAATTACTGGGCATAAAACCTCTTCCGGGAGTCCGTCTAACGCTGATTGCCAATACACCTCATGCGCCTTATTCGGGGATGCTGCCTGGTTATGTAGCCGGCTTTTATAAATTTGATGAGTGTCATATAAACTTACGAAAATTGGCACAAT
>JBFLZA010001473.1:0-1127 GCA_040756535.1 Cyanobacteriota bacterium | reverse complement strand
TAAAACCGTTGCCGATGTGATGAGCCGCGATCCAATTGTCGTCCGGCCAGAAACTCTACTGAATGAAGCTATCCAAATTCTTGCAGAACGCCACATCAGCGGATTACCTGTTGTGGATGATGTCGGTAAATTGGTGGGTATTATATCAGAAACCGATTTAATGTGGCAAGAGACTGGTGTTACTCCACCTGCGTACATCATGTTTCTTGATAGCGTTATCTATTTAAAAAATCCTGCTACATACGAACGTGACTTGCACAAGGCATTAGGGCAAACCGTTGGGGAGGTGATGAGTAAAAACCCGATCACTATTTCCCCTGATAAAACTTTAAGGGAAGCCGCTACAATCATGCACGATCGCAGCGTTCACCGCTTGCCAGTACTTGACAGCACGGATCAAGTAATTGGTATCCTGACTCGTGGTGATATTATTCGGGCAATGGCAGCTAGTCAAGATTAGTAAGTTAAGCTGTTACGCATTTAACTTGAACATTTACATAAGGCTGATGACCGATGACTGATAACCGTTAACCGTCAACAGTTAACGACCGTAAAGAGTGTTTATACAATTTAGGCGCGCATCAGCTTAACAGTCTAATAACTGTTAACTATTTTTTACACCTTTGAAAATCAAGGATAACTAAATGAGTATTACTTCGGAGTCTGTTAAGCAATTGCTAAGTTCTGAGAATTTGGGCGATCGCTTACGTGCAGTAAATCAAATCCGCCAATTAGAACCTGCGATCGGCTTTGAATTAATTCAAAGTGCTATTGGCGATAGCAATTCCCGTGTCCGTTACTCGGCGGTGAGCCAAATGGATACACTTGGAACACAAGATTTACAGTTATCCTTGGATATCTTGCGCGATCGCTTACTTCATGACTCCGAAGTAGATGTACAAGCAGCAGCAGCAGACTGTTTGGGCGCTCTGAAGTTACATGAAGCTTTTGAAGACTTGCAGCACATTTACCATACAACCACTGAATGGCTAATACAATTCAGTATCATCGCCACATTAGGAGAGTTAGGCGATCCACGAGCCTTTGAACTACTCAAAGAGGCACTTTCATCAGAAAACGAATTAGTCCAAACTGCTGCTATTAGTTCTTTGGGTGACTTGGGAGAT
>JBFLZA010001472.1:0-1131 GCA_040756535.1 Cyanobacteriota bacterium | reverse complement strand
CTCGATTTATACAATAGATGTTGAACTGAAGTTAGGCATTCACCTGTTGTGCCAAGTTAATTGCACACCCTAGCCAGAGCGATCACACAATGTGAGCAGCTACCATTGCACAAATGTGCAACTTCAGCTCGGAATGTAGTTAAAGCTTCGTCCAAAATCCTCCTTGGAACCTACCCTATCCTCCTATGCCTTGCCGACACCGCCAATTCCGAGTCCGTCGCGTTCTGGTAGTTTTATTCCTAAGCAGCCTCACATTTTGCCTGTGGCTGAATCAAGTTCCCTTCACCGCTTTGCAGGCAAGATGGGGAGAAGTAGCAACCGCACAGTCTCCCAATACGACGCAACTCGTACAACAAGGAATTGAACGATATAAGGCAGGAGACGTGCAAGGCGCGATCGCATCTTGGCAAACTGCCTTAACTGCCTACCAAACCACCAACAACCCCGCTAACCAGGCAATTGTTCAAGAAAAACTAGCTATAGCTTACCGACAAATCGGTCAATTCGAGCAAGCGATCGACCATTGGCAAAAAGCGATCGCTTCCTATCGCCAACTCGAAGATATCGCCAAGGTAGGACGATTGCTCGTTGAACAAGCTCAAACCTACAGCCGATTGGGGCAAAATAAAGAAGCGATCGCGCTTTTATGCGGTGCTTCTGAGACTGATGAAAATTGCCTTGAAAGTGAAGGAAGTGCTTTGCAAATTGCCCGAAAGCTTCAGGATAAACAGGGAGAAGCGGCGGCTTTAGGAAGTTTAGGAGAAGTGTATCGTCTTAGGGGAAACCATGACAAAGCCATTGAAACTCTCTTAACTAGCTTAAAAATTACCCAGGAAATTAATATTCCAGTTTATCATTCTTCAGTCCTAAATAGTTTAGGTAATGCTTACTTGAGTAAAGCTCTGCTCAACGAACAGCGTGCTAAGTCCGCTCAGTTAAGAGGTGCAAAAAACAGGGCTAGTGAATTCATCAAAGAAGCGACTTCCGATTACCAAAAAGCTTTAGGCTATTTGAACAACAGTCTGGAACTGACCCGAACTCAAAACGACCAATCGGGTCAAATGCGGACACTTCTCAATTTAATTCAACTTTATTATCGTTCAGAAAATTCAAAGTTATCTGACAATGCTA
>JBFLZA010001471.1:0-1132 GCA_040756535.1 Cyanobacteriota bacterium | reverse complement strand
CGGCTGCAACACCCAAACCTTCACCTACGGCGGGAACAGCCAAACCTTCGCCTACACCTGCTGCCACGCCCAAGCCCTCACCAACGGCGGGAACAGCCAAACCTTCGCCTACACCGGCTGCAACACCCAAGCCCTCACCTGCGGCGGGAACAGCCAAACCTTCGCCTACCCCTGCTGCAACACCCAAGCCCTCACCTACGACAGGAACGCCCAAACCCTCACCTACACCTACTGAAACACCGAAGCCCTCACCGAGTTAAGGAGTTGATGGTGGACAGCACGGGACTGTGAAGCTAAGCTGATGTGCTTTTAAATTGCATAACCCTCTTCCCCTGACCCCTTTTCCTCTTCCCCTTTCACCTTTACCCTTTCCTCACGCTCTGCAATTTGTAACCACGGCAGCTTAACTCAGCCCTAACCAATCTTTAAGTTCCTGTATGAGCCAGAGACGCTCTACTGTAGCTAGAGGGTTAGTGGTGAATTTGCATCGGCCAGCTTCGATAGTCACTCCTCTAGCTGCCCCAACACTCTTGGCTTCTTCTTCAAAGATTTGATTAATCCTGGAAGTTTTACCTCGTCGCCGCCAATAGGGAAAACCCAATAATTTTCGTCTGATTTCAAAATGGTTGCGATCGAAGTACAGGTAAGTTTGTCCAAAAATAGGCATGATCAAGCCCAGTATCAACAGAACACCTATCATCAGAAAAGGCCAAACGAAGAACCAATTCCTATCCGTGTAAAAGTTCCGCAGCATATTGAAAAAGTTTGGCAGTTGATAAAGGAAAGGAGTAATTAAGCCAAGCAGGTACACAGCTCTAAATGCTTTTCTCCCGCGTCGGGGAATTCTAATCTCTAAGTGACTGGCAGACTTCTTCAGTTGAATCTTGCTACCTGTCGGTTTATGGCTGGTAATGGGGTACTCCAAAGCCTGTCTATTTTTAAAAGCCTCCAGTGCTTGGCGAGCTGTACTCAGCCGTTGTGTCAAACTGGGTTCTGTTAGTTTATCAATCCAATTCACAAAACCAAGATCCAAGCTGACTCGGTCAGCAAATTGGATGCGTGCGTCCCGTTGGGGTAAGTCCACGGGCGCAACACCTGTTAAAAGATGAATTAATGTTGCTCCTAAAGCATA
>JBFLZA010001470.1:0-1135 GCA_040756535.1 Cyanobacteriota bacterium | reverse complement strand
ACCGGGATATTAAGCCAGAAAATATTATGCGCCGCCGCAAGGATGGCAAGTTGATGCTGATTGATTTCGGGGTTTCCAAACAGGTAGCTGGAACGCTTCTTAGTCGAGTTGGTACAACAGTGGGGACGCTTGGATATGTACCCATAGAACAAATGCGTGGTCAAGTTTATCCAGCTAGCGATCTCTACAGCTTGGGCGTAACTTGCGTTCGGCTATTAACTCAATGTTTGCCAAAGGAAGATGGTTCTGATGATATTTATGATGCTCTGAATGGTCGTTGGATATGGCGCGATCGCTTGCCAGAAAATACAAATATCAGCCCTAATTTGGGGCAAGTTTTGGATAAATTGCTTCAAGACTATGTGAAGAATCGCTATCAATCCGCTGATGAAGTGCTACAATCCCTCAGTTTTACAATGAATACTCCTCACTCTGATAATCTCAGTTCAGCAGTAGGGGTGGATTACACTAAACTGCGGGATTTATTGGCAACTGGAAAATGGAAAGACGCAGATCAAGAAACTTGGTTTGTCATGCTCAAGATAGCTGGTCGAGAAAAAGAACGCTACCTGAGAGAAGAAGATATCAAAAAGTTTCCCTGTCAAGATTTATGTACTATCGACCAACTCTGGCTAAATTACAGCAATCGGTGTTTTGGCTTGAGTGTCCAGAAACATATATGGGATAGTGTTGGTGGGAACCCCGATCTAAATTTGGAAACATGGAAATGTTTTGGAGAGCGCGTAGGATGGCGTGTTAAAAACACTTGGAAGCCTTATGAAGCCCTTCCCTTCAGCTTAGCTTCTCCAGTGGGACAGCTACCCAGAGCAGTATGGAGTATGAGGGTAGACGGAAGACGGAGAAGGCTTTCTTCAGTCGCATCAAGGCTTGTGGACTGTAAAATTTAGCAATTGTGGAATTCAACAGTCAGCAGAAATTACAGAAAACTATAGGGTTTGGTAGCAGTTGTAATTTGGCGATCGCATTCCTAAATCGTACTATTGTCATTTTCAATGAATGCGATCGCGCGAATTGTTCATAGAAATGCGATCGCTCTTAAACTTTACTCCTACAAACCCTCTTCTCTTCGGGCACGATGTTTTTCTAGTAACTCAGGAAAATGTTTAAGATCGTC
>JBFLZA010001469.1:0-1135 GCA_040756535.1 Cyanobacteriota bacterium | reverse complement strand
TTGACTCTCCATCTTAATGGAGAGTTTATGATGAGTGAGTTCTTCAAGAACAAACTAACCACTAGAACAGTGAAGGATTAAAAATGAACAAAACTAAGCCCAATAAGGCGGTAATCGGTGGAGTTGTGGCTGCCCTAGCTCTGCTAGCGCTGACAGTCGCTCCAGCCCTCGCCGGTAGTTGTGGCGACTGCGGGATGCCTGATTGCACAACCCCCTGTTCAAACTGTTGAAAATTGGCTTTGGTTATTTAATTGGGCGCTAGTTTACTTAGTGCCATTTTTTACCCGGCGTCAGCGTTCTGACGCCGGGTATTTTGTTGCTAAAACTGTTTGCTAGCCGTTCTCCTCGATTTATTTGATAAGCATAAATACTTAAAATTAATCGCCTCCCGTAGGTGATAAGAATTTAAAAAATTAACTAGAGTTAAACTCAAAGTAAGAATTGATAACTTGTAGTAAATCGGTTATGGCTGCGAATTCACCTAACTCGCCAGTGGCGTCCCCAGAAAAATCTGAATCGACAATGGGGAGACGCATTAGAAATTTCTTGATTGCTATGGTAGCAATCATCCTCTCCGTTGCCCTCTTTTTGGGACTGCAAACCGAGACAAGTTCAGTTTCCCTAGACACCCAGGCTGAGCAATCTACACCCTTAGAAGTGGCTTTGAGCAATGGTAAGCCGACGCTGATGGAATTTTATGCGAACTGGTGTACCAGCTGTCAGGCGATGGCAAAGGATCTGGGCGAATTGAAAGAGCAGTATGCTGATTCGATGAATTTTGTCATGCTGAATGTGGATAACAACAAATGGTTGCCAGAGATGCTGCGCTACCGCGTCGATGGGATTCCCCATTTTGTATATTTCGGCAACAACGGAGAAGCGATCGCTCAAACCCTTGGTGAGGTGCCTCGTCCCGTCATGCAGGCAAACATTGACGCCCTCATTGCCTCTGTACCTCTGCCTTACGCCCAAGCTGGGGGACAGGTTTCTGCCTTCCAAGCACCCGTTGTACCAGCCAAAGCCAGTCAGGATGACCCTCGCAGTCACGGTAGCCAAGTAAAAAGCAATTAAGAATTACTAGAACAGTGGCTGTTAGAAGATTTTTAGGGGTTCACCGATCAACCAGCCTAAACAT
>JBFLZA010001468.1:0-1137 GCA_040756535.1 Cyanobacteriota bacterium | reverse complement strand
ACGGCTTGGCGGTACAAACGGCGGAGGCTGTGGCGGAGTGGCTTCATGCCCGAATCCGACGGGAGTTAGGCTTGGGTGCATCAGAACCGGATAATATTCGGGATATTCTGGCGCAACGTTATCAGGGGAGTCGGTATAGTTTTGGATATCCGGCTTGTCCGAATATTCAGGATCAGTATAAGTTGTTGGAGTTACTAGGAAGCGATCGCATCAACCTTCACATGGATGAAAGCGAACAACTGTATCCCGAACAATCTACGACTGCGATTATCGCCTATCACCCAGCGGCTAAATACTTCAGCGCTTAAATAGTAAGGTGTAGGGTGGGCAATGCTCACCTTACATATCATTAATTGTTCCAAATAAATTAATAAGGCTGTCAAGATTATCTGCAAGCAGCAGGCTTGTTAAAGCAGATAATCGAGGATCGTGCTGCGCTAGATAGCGATCGCGCGGCGATTGGGTATGAGAATCGCTTAAAAATAATATCCAGCGAACGGAAAATGAATCTAGGAATTTGTAGGTAAATATCAGTTATCTACAGAGGAGTTTCTGTATCGCCTTGAAAACGCTCGGATTCAACACAGCCTAGATATACAGTTTCATGAGCAAATTGGATAATCTCCGATGCTGAAATGGCTGTGCGAAAAGCCAGACAGTTTCAAAGGAGTCAAGTTTACGCAATGTACAGCTTTAGAGATTAGAACCCTTCTTTTCTAAGGGGAATCTAAATTGGTACAGTTTATACCATTTGAGATTTTGAATTTGAATTGTGAAAGCCTTGCCTCTAGGCAGTTTCAACAATTCAAATTTTGCATCGATAAACCCTAATGGTATTACGTGTGCGCTCCCTCAACCCTGCTTTTTAGGAGAGTTAAGACAAACTTACACACTGCGTAAGTTTGTTAATTGATGATTACTTTCAGCAACTTCTTGAGTATTGTACTTCCTTCGATAGGGACACAGACATCAATAACATGAAAGAGCCAATTTTTAACCCAATTCAAGCTGTACCAGGCTGTTGTCCGCCAGTTCCAGAGTCAATAATGACGGCAAATCGCTACGAACTCAGCGACATCAAAATGCAGATTCACGGAGAACTACCAGATGATTTGCAGGGTCACGTCTTTATCGTTG
>JBFLZA010001467.1:0-1138 GCA_040756535.1 Cyanobacteriota bacterium | reverse complement strand
TATCAGAGGGCCAGAAATGGCCAAAGCGAGGGTTAGCCCATTTCGATCATTGTGGCTGTAATTATTCTTTCGACTGGCACTGCGCTTACAATCGAAACCCATCAGGCAACAACTTGGCTGCCGGCATACTGGACAAAACCATTAAAGGGAAGCACAAGGCTGCTGGCTATTGGGTGAGCAAGGGTGAAAATGCCGGTTGACCCTTGTAACCAAATTGCCCAATCAAAATCGCTAGGCTCGTTCAATGCTCAGCGCAAGCCAGAACAGGTGAAAGCTGCCCAGTAGCGGGGATGTGAAAAGGGTTCAGGGTCGGGAGAATTTCTGAATTTCTGAATCTGAAGCGTCACTCCGGCGTACTTTTTATATTCACTATCCCATTTTAAATAGTCTGCTGACTCAGGCAGGTTTTGGTTGCGTTGTGTTCTAGCCTCTTTGCGCTTGGTTTCTAACATTTGGGAGAGTGTTCTGATATCTTCTTGGGTAAGGGATCGCAATTTTTTCTGTGCTTGTTGCAAAGCTTCCGGGCGAGTTTTACCTTCTTGCCGATGCTGATAGTAAAAAATAGAAAAGAGGGCTGTAGCCAAGTCATTCACTGACCAGAGCGTACTAATAACGCTTCTTGCCCCAGCACACAAAAAGCCCATCGAGAGCGTCAGAATCTCATCAGCCAGAGATTCAGGAACTCCCAAACCTGTCTCACAGCAGGAAAGAAATACATCCAATAGTTTTGGAAGTCGCCAACCTGGAGTAAACAGTTCTCCCAGTGTCACCGTCTCATCTGCTAGTTGCAGTATTGATTCTAGTGGTTTATCAAGACGAGATTTGGCATGGTGGCAGGAATGAAGCACCTGAACTTGGGAAGCTAATTGACGATAGTTGCTTTTTGTGGCTTGACTGCGACCTTTCAAATGCTGACTTTCAGGGATATTGAACAGATAAGCAATTTGCTCTGCTTCAAAACTGGCACAGGGTAGGTCTTCTGTGGCATCTGCAACGATACCGTAGTTGAAAAAATCTCCGATTGGATGTCGATTTTCGCGGTCTTGGCAGAATTCTAAAACTTGACAACTGGGGACATAGCGAATTAGGAATTTATCACCCAGATACGAGTGTTCAGTGTCTTGAATAGGCAAAGCTG
>JBFLZA010001466.1:0-1138 GCA_040756535.1 Cyanobacteriota bacterium | reverse complement strand
GAGGGATTGGATACCTCCGTTCCTCCGGTTTCCCGCTGAGGAACCCCACCTTAGACATTGCGGGTACTCACCTACGGCTCGATAAAACCCGCTCGTCTTGAAGGTGGGGACTTCCGCGTTACGTTAACTGACTGATACCCTTTCCGGTTGCCAAGAAATTTGTCATTATCCAATTCAGCAACACCCTCAAAGACAATTTCGGTTAGGGAACACCACCAAACTTGCGAGCATGTTCTACTAAACTCTGGGCAAACTGATCAAAACGCTGGGAGAGTTTTTCATCTAAAATCTTGCCATCTTCACCAAACGCTTTCCACGATTGACCGATCGCAATTTGCTCTGGAATCACCCAGGCATGTACCCAGCGCATGATTAGCCGTAGCTCATTGAGGGCGTTACTGTTATGCTGACCCCCTAACACACTAATTAAACCTGTCATTTTCCCGGACAACTGGTCAAAACTCATCAAATCTAGGGCATTTTTCAAAACCCCACTGATGCCGCCATGATATTCCGGTGTTGCCAGAATCAATCCGTCTGATTCGGTGACGGTTTCTCGCAGCCGAATTACATCTGGATAGCCGGGATAGTCATTGCCACCCGTACAAAACGGAAGCTGCATCTGGCGCAGATCAAGAATTTCGGTAGTTGCGCCCAACGCTTCTACACGCTGTATTGCTACCTTCAAAGCGAGGTAACTAGTAGAGTCGGGTCGCAAGCTACCGCCAATTCCAACAATTTTCACCATGTCACTAACACTCTCTACTCAAACATCTAAAATAATTGGCTCAACTTAGTCAGCTCACTCTGCTAAATTTCCTCTCACTATAGATATAAATTCAACTTAAAGGGACTAGGGGATACACCTTAACTATAATAAAAATCTTAAATCCGAAGTCGTTACGACTACAAATAATATACTGGATTTTATTCAATCTCGTCAAACCCTGCTGACCGAAACCGCGTTTCTCCAGGGGAAGGGAGTCGCTTCGCTTTAGGGAAAGGGGGAAATGAGGAGGAAATCGTCATCCCTTTGCCCTTTGCCCTTTGCCCTTTGCCCTTTGCCCTTTGCCCTTTGCCCTTTGCCCTTTGCCCTTTGCCCTTTGCCCTTTGCCCTACCCGAAGGGTTTGACACTCA
>JBFLZA010001465.1:0-1139 GCA_040756535.1 Cyanobacteriota bacterium | reverse complement strand
AACCAGAGCAGGTTTTCCTGATATAGGGTTTTCAGAAATTGATTGATAAAGAAGGGGTTTCCCTGGGTTTTACGAACCCCCAGTTCAGCCAAGGGTTTTACTGAAGTGGTATCATGATGCAACGTCTCAGCAATCAGGTCGGTAATCTGCTCAATGTTCAGCGGGGCTAGATTAATCTGGTTGATGATGGTTTCTTCTGTTCGTAGCGCCTCAAGCGTCATCATCAACGGATGGGTGGGGTTGACTTCATTATCTCGATAAGCTCCAATCAGAAACAGATATTGCATCTGCTCATCCGTCATCATCAACTCAATCAATTTGAGTGTGGCTCCTCCAGACCATTGCAAATCATCCAGAAAGATGGCCAAGGGATGCTCCGGCTGACAAAACACCCGAATAAAGTTTTGAAAGACAAAATTAAAGCGGTTTTGAGACTCAGTTACTCCTAATTCAGCAACGGGAAGCTGTGGCCCGATAATCAGTTCGACTTCAGGAATCACATCAATAATGACCTGACCATTAAGTCCCAATGCAGCTAAAAGTTTCTCTCGCCAACGAGCGAGTTGTGCTTCACTTTCGGTTAGCAATTGCCGTATCAAACCCGAAAAGGCACTGGCAAAGCCTGAGTAGGGAATATTACGCTGAAATTGGTCAAATTTGCCAGAGATAAAATAGCCACGAAGCTGGGTAATAGGCTTATACAGTTCCTGTACTAAAGCGGATTTGCCGATACCGGAATAACCTGCAATAAGCATCATCTCAGTGCTGCCAAGACTAACTCGCTCAAAAGCCGTCAGTAAGGTTTCAATTTCTTGCTCCCTGCCATACAGTTTTTGCGGAATTTGAAACTTATCGGAAATATCTTGACGACCAAGGGGAAACTCTGTAATTTTCCCCTTATTCTGTAACTGGGTCAGACATTCCTGCAAATCGGCTTTAAGTCCCCAAGCGCTTTGATATCGCTCCTCTGCCGTTTTTGCCAGCAATTTCATCACAATATCGGAAACGGCTTGGGGAATTCCTGGATTGATTTGGTGGGGTGGTACAGGTTGTTTGGCAATATGACAGTGAATCAACTCCAGCGCATCATGAGTATCAAAAGGCAGTTGATGGGTCAAGAGTTCGTAAAAAGTAGCTCC
>JBFLZA010001464.1:0-1140 GCA_040756535.1 Cyanobacteriota bacterium | reverse complement strand
GTATCCAAACGCCTTTCCCACTCACTAAATTTCTCCTCAAGAATTTCAGGAGGAACTTTGTATATCTCCATTAATTCTATCCCTTCATAAACAGCTATATACCAAGCCTTAACAGCTCTATACTTAGCCAAAATCTCTTTAGTTAAATGATGATGAGTAGTAACTCCTGCACTTTTATTAAGAGAACGATTTATAGTTTTTAATTCATATTCATTACCTTCTGCATCAATAGCATCATTTCTTGCTCTACCCGGTGATATCTTCAAACCTAAAAGAATTAATACTTGAAGCACCTTGCCGCCATTATCTTGAAAAATATCTGTGATCTGATATTCTTTGGCAATTTCTTGTAATCCCCTAACACCTTCAAAAGCCGCTTCTAATCTAGCCAGATCCGATTGCCGTTCCTCCTCCTCCTTAATGGGTTCCTCAACTGGCTCAACTAGCTCAGGAGAAACTGGAGAGGCTATCAATGTATTAATTAGGCTAGCGTCTTCATCTGGTTGGTCAATATTCATCAGATAAGACACCGGCACGTTTAATGCCTCAGCCAAAGCAAGAATCATCTCAAAGGAGGGGGAGCGTTCCCCTCGTTCAATAAAGCTGATGTGTTCAATCGACTTGCCAATTAACTCAGCAAGATCCTCCTGAGTGATTCCTTGCTCTTGTCGGATTTTGCGGACTTGGTTACCAAAGCGAACTCTCGCATTATTCGCCATATAAAGTTCAAAGACGCACTGAGGGTTCGTCTTTGAACTTTAGGGAGAGTCAACAGCGGTGTAAACGCACTGTGAGTGCGTATTTTATCGCTAGGCAAGGCATCGCCTCAACGCTCCTTAGCTAGTCCTTAACGTCCAGTTTTCCTCACGCTTACTGTTGTGCCCATTGCTTACGCTAGACGGCACAACGGTTGCCTTTCACTAGCAGTGAGCTTGAAACTTGTTTAAGTCCCCTTAAACCTTTTAAGTTTCGCCCCGGCACCGAAGCTGGCTAGGTATTTCTGCGCTGTTTTTCTACGCTTTTGCCGGCACTTCAGCATCAGTGACAAATTTTTGCCAAAACCACAGTTCAGGTTCCGATACCAGATGCCGATTAGCATCGCGCACAGCAACTGGCTGGTATCCCTGCTGACGCCATTCT
>JBFLZA010001463.1:0-1146 GCA_040756535.1 Cyanobacteriota bacterium | reverse complement strand
AAACTAAATCCTGATTTACTTTCCACTATGAGACTCCATGTTTGCACTTCATTTACGCCTCTTACATCTCTGGCAAAGCGTTTGAAGACTCCATCATTCTGAAAGTATGCATCGAGCGGCAATTCTTCTATAGGAGGAGGTGGAAGTATTAGATCCAGATCGAAGTCAAAACCCTTGGTTGCATTGGCTGAAGTTCCAAATTCTCTCATCACATGAATTTCTTGATCACTATCGCCTGTTGCAGTGATGGATGCTATCCAAAGGAGTTCTCCAAGTGTCTGTTCTGCTTCTGTAACGGCTATAAGAGATGTTAATTGTGGATTGCACACTGTTAAGGTGCACGGGCCTATGGCTGCCACCCAATAGCCTCTTGCCGGTTTGAGTGTGTCCTGCCTGATATAGTCAAGTGAGTCAGGATCCCACCAATGGAGAGTATAAGGAATAATGCATCCCTGCGGACTCTGCGAAACATTTGAGAATGGAACCGGTTCACAGGTTGCACCTATCATGTTCCAGCCATAACATAGAGTTTCAGTATAACAGCTTACACAGGTTCCTAAATAAGTAACGAATGTATCGGAGGAAGTCGTTCTTGCAACCCAATACCCTTTTCTCTCATTAAGGTGTTGAGGAATGTAGTAATCGCGGACATTACAGTCGTAGGCGAAGATAGGCAGCCAATCAAAGATTGAGTCTCTTGGTATCGGACTGTATAGAGGGAGTGAAGGTAAAGATACCATGTTCCAGCCATACGCTAAATGGATCGAATCTTCCTCTGCATAAGGAGCAATCGTGAAAATTCCATCACTTGTGTCCGCTGGAACACCATCTACACAATCAGAAATTCTTGCCAAGCAATTACTAGAAGGTGTATTGGGAACAGTCCATGGATGAATACTGTCATTGTTTGTGCGACTTATTATGGTAATCCAGTTGAAACCCGAGTTCGTGGAATATTCAATCTTTACACTATCAGTAAAACAGATGTTACTCCAAGTTATATGATAAGTAGAGTCTACAATCAATCTCTCTTCACCATTGGGTGTGGTGACTGTGATAACCTGTGGAGCTATAGTGAACACAGCATTGCTCACATCTGAAGGAGTTCCTGTAACAGCCTCAGAGACCCTCACCAGACAATTGCTT
>JBFLZA010001462.1:0-1147 GCA_040756535.1 Cyanobacteriota bacterium | reverse complement strand
CTGACCAGATCCGCCGTCGCCGTATCAGATCATCCAGTAATCGTCGCTCGGAGGAGCCAGAAGGTACTTCCCACTCATTGAGCCAGGGCTTAATCTCTTTTTCCTTAAGCTGTTGTGCAATCTGCTCTACTTCATCTCTATCTTCTTTGTTGTAGCAAATGTAAACGTCAAAGAACGGTTCTTCTGTGCGTCCAGTAATGCCGCACTCCAACTTGTCTATTGCTTCAGCATCTTTTATTCCGTTAACAAAACGCACCCAATTTCTTTGTCGGAGAAACAGATCCTTGAGATTCGTTTCATCACACCCTGGCAAAAATACGGGAATTACCCCTTTATCTGTATCTTTACATTTGTCAATGAGTACAGGCACTTCCTCCTCCTGCCACTTTCCTAAGCCACTTGAGCCAATGAAGACAGCAGCACATTTTACGTTTAGAATTGCCTGTTGAATTACTTTCTGAAAGGGTTGTCCTACTCCAATTTGCTCTTCATCTATCCAGGGCTTCAAGCCGCGCCGCTTAAGTTGGGTCGAAATTATTCTGACCTGGGATTTGTCGTTAGTATTATGAGCCAGGAAGACATCGAATTCCGGTTGATTCGCCATATAAAGAGTCCTCCGGCTACTGCTTTTCTGTAGTGATGCCCCAGATCAATTGATTCATTGCGTCTGAGTCTTTATCTCGGAAATCAACCTTTGTTTTATGTCGGAGATATATGGGAAGTTTCGGTACTTGCAGGGTACTTTGGAGAATAACAGGGATAACAGGACGACCTAGTTCAATAAATTCCCAGATAAAAGACTCTATTTCCTCTCGTTGCCAGGGACCTCCCTTGTTGCCAATAAAAACGGCTACTGATTTGATAGGATCTATCTGCCTCGCCAGTAACTGTTGCCAGGATGTACCAGCAAGCGCTTCCCACAGATCCAACCAAGGTTGAATCTGTCGTTCTCTGAGCTGCTCTGCAATCTGTTTAACTTCGAGCTGGTCTTCCTCGTTGTAGCAAAGGAAAACATCAAATTCCGCAGAAATTTGTGGTGGGCTTTTTGGCTTTTGCCGAGTAATCCCCCAATGCAACCTGTCTAGCGCTTCAGCATTATCTATACCACTGGCAAAACTTACCCAATTTAGTTCCTTAAGGAAGAGCA
>JBFLZA010001461.1:0-1147 GCA_040756535.1 Cyanobacteriota bacterium | reverse complement strand
GTCTATACACTTCGAGATAATGGCGCAGGGCAATTACGCGGTTCTGATTCGTCCTTTGGTTCAGGAAGCATCGATTACGATACAGGCACCATGTCATTAACGACAGGTGAACTCGCCGACGTTGGCAGTGCAATCCTGCTAACGTGGAGCAATATGATCACGGCTCAGGAGCGCTCAGGATTAACGATTAATAAAGCCTATGTTGAGATCCCTGTAAATGCTTCGATTGTGGCAGGTAGTTTAACTGTCAATTGGCTACTGAATGGTGTGGCAAAGTCTGCAACCGATAACGGTCAAGGACAATTTATAGGCGATGCCACAGGAACCATTGATTATGCGGATGGCATGGCCAAGCTGATGCCGATCTTGTTACCCAATGGTGGTACCACGTTCAATGTATCAGGTCAGAAAGGGTCTAAGTCTTCAGTTCAGGTGACTGCAGTACCGACTAGTGGAACCATTGCTATTGAATTGGATAACGGATCCGCAGCATTGATCCCTAAGTCTGTAAAAGTACGTGTACCCGTCAAGTATATGAGCTATACAGGTGAAGTTGAGCTGCGCGATTTGCCGATTGATGCAACTACAGGACGTTTAATCAATGGTGAGGGGCAACAACAAGGCACGATCAACTATGCGTCTCGTACGATGAATATTACCCCAAGCACCACACTTGATGCGATCGAGCGTGAGAAGATTATGCGCCCTTACTATGGAACGCATAATACTTCTCAGGAGGCAATTGCGGCAGGTATGTTAGGAATGACCATTAAGTATGAAAATACCAGTGAGACCTATACCTTAAGCCTAAATGAAGTAGCGACGGCTGTGACTGTGAGTGTGTCCTATCGAGATAGTTCAGCCGCTGCTTCTTGGTCAGACATAGTGATTGGATCTGTCTTAAAAACGGATTTAACAGAAGGCTTTGCTGAACAAATTCTTGCAGGTTCGGTTCGATTCACGCTGGCCGATTCAACCTATGTTGATAAACTCGGCTCACTTTATCGCAATCCGTCGGTGACAACGGGTGTGGGGACTGTTTCGGGTCAAATTCATTATGGTAATGGTGCTATAGAGCTATCTGCATGGGATGTGGAGGGTGAAAATAACCCTATGCTTGAAACATTGGTTACTCAGCTTGAAAAGG
>JBFLZA010001460.1:0-1147 GCA_040756535.1 Cyanobacteriota bacterium | reverse complement strand
AGAATTTTCACGTCATAGCGGCTTTTAACCCACTCTCCTCGTTGTTGAGCGTCACTTTGTTCTCGCATCAGAGCTTGGTAAGCTGGATGCAGAAAACCCCAGACATTCATCCTCAGTAACTCGTTTTGGGAGTAATCGGTAATCCTGCATAGAGCTGAATTGACATAGAGGAGTTGAGTGTCTTGGTAAACAAAGGTGGCGGCTGCCATGGCCTCGGCTAAGGTGCAAAATTTGACCTCAGTTTCTGGCAAGTCAGGTATGAGGCATTTTCGGTGTGTAATGTCTCTGACTGTGCTAACGATTGATGCCACACTGCCATCAACTCCCTGAATCGGACTGAGGTTATATTCGTAATTCCTCAGTCCCTCAAGCGTAAGGAAGCTGATTTCATCAACTACAACGTTACCAGTTGCCAAAACAGTTTCTTGTTGGGTATTCAACCGTGCTGCGATATCGGGTGGAAAGGCTAACTCTTGGCACGTTTTTCCCAGCATATCCTTGGGTTCCATTCCCAAGGTACGAGCAGCATTGGGACTGACGTAAGTGAATTTGCCACTCTTGTCGCATTGGTAAAATAAGTCGGAAGTAGCGGTGAGAATTTCCTCTAGCGATGCGAGTTGTTGTTTGTAGGGAGTGATATTCTGAACAACACACAGAATTGCGGGTTCACCGTTCAAGGTTAGCCATTGCAACGAAATGGAACACCACAGGAGCGTACCATCGGCTTTCTGCATTTTAACTTCGCGATCGCGCAGATATCCCTGGTTTGCGAAAACCTGTAACACTTTGGGCCAATCGGCTGGGTCATTGTAGAAAATTTGGATAGGGTAGGCTTCGAGTACACGGCCCTCTCTAATCCACTGACACGCTTGCTCTACTGAAGGTTGTTCCTTTACCTCTGATGCTCCTAACGCCTTCAGCGCTAGCTTGTCTGAAGTCTGTTGAACGTTTTCCGGCTCTAAAGGCTGTACACTCCGATTGAGTCGTAGTGAGATACGTCCCGCTTGTGCGTTCCCGTTACTATTGCCAATCTCCTCGATACTTAGACCAAAGGTAGAACAAAACGCTTCGTTCGCGAAGAGAATAATCCCATCTGAGGAACGAACAATCATAGAGGGAACTGGAATCGCTTTCAGTAGAACAGGCG
>JBFLZA010001459.1:0-1148 GCA_040756535.1 Cyanobacteriota bacterium | reverse complement strand
AGCTGACGCATTAAAGGTCAGCTACTTGTGTTTTTAACCCATATGTTTAAGCCAACATACATTTTGTGGATAACTTGAAGTGTAAAACAAAAGTGTAAAACATTCCAAAAGGACAATGTAAACTCTTCGCATGCCTCAATAGCACATTCGACAAGTCAAAGCAGATAGTTAAGTATGATGGGTGCTGCTCTCAGCTTTTCCTTTTTTACTGACAATAATGGAGTAGCAAATTGCTGAGTACTACTCCCTATTGCTTTGGTATCTCAATGTAAAAGGAAGTGCCAACATTTTCCTCGCTGTCAAACCAGATGCTGCCATTGTGCCACTCCACGATGGTCTTGATGATGGACATGCCAAGCCCTGTTGATGGCTCCCCCCGAAGCCCTTCCCTTCTTGCCTTAGTGAACTTGTCAAACAACTCGTCCTGATAGCGTTTGGGAATGCCGATGCCGTTGTCCTTCACTGTTATCAGCACAGTTTCATCCTTCTCGCTCAGGTCAACGTCAATTACCCCGTTATCGTGAGTGAACTTAATGGCATTCGAGAGTAGGTTGTTTATTGCCTGCATAAACTTATTTTCGTCAATGTAGACGTAGCACTTCTCGCTCGTGTAAGTGAACCTCATTTCCTTCTGGATGAGGTCTTGCCCCTCCTTGTACTGCTCAATCGAATAAGATATTTTCTCTACCAGATTCACCCTCCTTTTCACTATCCCTGAGTTGGAGGATTCCAGAAACTCCTGCTGCACAAAATCCCGAATCAGGTGGATGCTTCTTGAGGTGCTTTCTCTGATGATTCTGATGATATTTTTCACCTGAGCGTTCTCTGTGTCTTCCAAAGACTCCGACAGCAGGTCAGTCAGTGCCTGCACGTTGCCGAGCGGACCAGCCAGGTCATGAGATAGAATCTCCAACACGGAGTCCTTCTTGGCTGCAAATTTTTCGACAATATGAATTTTATCCTTGAGAATGGTAATGTCCTCTGCAAGACCAGCAATGAACCTCCTGCCTTGCCCGTTGGTGATTAGATGCGGGCTGAGCAGCAGCCACCGCACTGAGTTGTCGGGGAGTACGATGCGAAACTCTATCTCGTGTTTGAGGATGCCCTTGAGCAACTCTCGGTACTCCTTTATCATGTACTCCCTATCG
>JBFLZA010001458.1:0-1149 GCA_040756535.1 Cyanobacteriota bacterium | reverse complement strand
CATTGAGTTATTTCGCGATTATGATGAAAAACTGCTCGCACAGCAGCAAAGTATTTATAACGACGAACAGAAGGTCTACGAAACACATCGTAATGCTTTGGCCGAATTAGAACACTTATTTGAAAGTGATACGCAGCTCCGTCAGAGTCCTGTCGGCGTTGACCTACAACGCGAGTTACAACATGACCGAATAGATGTCACACGGGATGAAGTAAAATGACTTGTGTTTTACAATATCGTCACCATTAAGACAGGATATTGGAGAAATTTATGTCTGATTTGCGTCAACGCTTTTATATTGAAGATAGTCCTGTTCGTGGTGAAGTGGTTCATCTAGAAGAAACCCTACAAACCATCTTGGCGCAGCGTGATTATGCACCTGCAGTCCAAGTGCTGTTAGGTGAAATGCTCAGTGCCACGGCATTACTTGCCAGTACTTTAAAAATTAAAGGCCGTATTAGTTTACAAATTCAGGCTTCAGGTAGTTTCAAATGGGCCATGGCTGAATGTAATCACCTTGGTGAAGTGCGTGCCTTGGCGGATTATGAAACGGATCCACGCTTTAATGCTGCTGACAGCAGCAGTACTGTATTGAGCACCCTCATTAGCCCTGTACTATTTATTAATATTGAGCCCGAATTTGGTGAGCGTTATCAAGGGATTGTGGCTTTAGACAAGCCAAATCTTGCAGGTTGTTTAATGCAGTACTATGACCTATCTGCCCAAATTCCAACGCGTATCGTTTTGGCCAGTTCAGCCCAGCGTGCTGGCGGTTTACTCATTCAGCTGTTACCACGTAACAGTGAAGAAGAACAAGAACGTGTCGACCAAGACTTATGGCCACGTCTGACCATGTTGACTGAAACGCTCAAAATCGAAGAGTTAACCGATTTAGAGTCCAGTGAAATTCTTTACCGTTTGTACAACGAAGAAGAAGTACGCTTACCTGAAGTTGAACTGCTCAAATTTGGCTGTACCTGTTCGAAAGAACGTTGTGCTCAAGCACTTGAACAAATTGGCGCCGAAGCCGTTCGTGAAACGCTAGAACATCAGAACCCAATTACCATGGACTGCCAGTTCTGTAACACGCAATACAGCTTTAGTGCAGAAGAAGCCTTGGGGTTATTTGGTGAACACTTAAGCTAAGCA
>JBFLZA010001457.1:0-1149 GCA_040756535.1 Cyanobacteriota bacterium | reverse complement strand
CGGCAATCCCAAATGAAATCGATGCGTTGTAGTTATCAGATTGATCTACTGCTTGATTCTCAAGCTTTTTCTCTGCCGAGACTTCTTCATTAATCACGCCGCACCCGGACAGGCAGAAGATAGACACAATTCCCACCTCTAGAGACAAGCACTTGCTCGAGCATAAGAACTCAATCAATTCCAAGCTCCTCCGCCAGCCGCTCATACTCCGCCGATCCAATTGTCCAGAGAAACGACTGAATATCGTGAAAATCCTTCGGACCGAGATCCTCTATCGCTTTTCTGGTCAACTCAGCAAGCTCCAGCAAACTTGCATACGTCGCATAATTGGGCTTGGGTGAGTATTCAAACTCAAAGCTAAGCTCGTCAGCGGCGACACGCATTGCTGTTGGTTTCAAAATGATGTACTTCTGCGGTTGCGCAATGAAAGGAAAGAACGTCACCACCGGCCATGAAAGTACTCTTGATTTAGTTCGGGGCAATCGCGAAAGCGACACTATCCATTGAATAAATCTCTCTTTCAGGGGCCCAGACTCATAAAGAAGCTCGTATAGACCTTCCGCGAAGCTTACTGCTCCTTCATTGTTTCGCAAGCCATCCCTTAACGCCATCTTCTCAAATGAGAAAAGAAAGTTGCAGCGAGACTCTACTTGCAACGCCCTTCTGGCAATTTCAGCATGATCACTTCTTCCAAGCAGTGATTCGAACTTCTCACGCGAAAGTAATTGTTTGAAGAGCCTGTGAGCCTCCCACTTATAGGTCCGCTCCCATTCAATGTAACGCTGGTCCTCAAATGAGTCGGGGAAGAAGCGCAAGAACCTCCTCTTATGTTTTGCAATCGCTCGTTTGTTGAGCGTTTGCCTGGTTTCTATTTGAGTATGACCCACACAAATCTCCAAATTTACAGTTTAACCTATCCGAGCTATACCGAGATCTAGCTGCAGGTGTTGCCATCGTATACGGTGCGCATCGATCATTGGCCCGACTCGTGCTAGAGTAGAATTCCTTACGTTTTATCTCATCTTGCTTTGTGGAATAAGTTTCATAGTCCCACGTCATAACACACCAGAGACGAACAGTAAATCTAATGAAGCGATCCCCGCATACTGCGCTTGCGACCATTGCCGCCATTACCGTTGGAATTTTGCC